>CAUWDL010000069.1:0-6664 GCA_963557285.1 uncultured Bacilli bacterium
GATGATATTGCTGAACTTTATAATGATGAAGGTATTCCTAAACGACTTGATATTACTAGATGTACAATTTTAATTAATTCTAAAAAAGCTGACCAAGGTATAGGTGCAGAAAGAAATACACTAATTCACGAAGGTGTACATTATTTTTATCATGATAATTACTCGATTTAATGTTTACTCTAGATAATAGCAAGACTTGCTCAATTCATAATAAAGGTGATAGTGAAAATCTAGATATTAAATGGATGGAACACCAAGCTAGTAAACTTGCACCACTAATTTTAATGCCTCTAAAAACATTTAAACAAAAATATAATGAAATAAAAAAACAAATTAAAGAAAAAATAAGAATAAAAGACCAAATGGTAAGAAACCTAATAAAGCTGACTACTTATATTGGACTGCCTTAGAATTAGCTGATTTCTTTGGTGTTTCAAAAGTGAGTGTTAAATTTAGATTAGTTGATATAGGCGCTTTAGAAGCTGATGGTATTTTAAATTATGATGATGAATTAAAGACATCATATAAAGTATATGGATTTTATAAAAAATATATAACTGACCATCAAACATTTAATTTAAATAAACGCTCTTTTGATAAATTAATCGAGTCAAATGAAGAAATTAATAAATTAATTGATGATAAGAAATTATTATATTTAAACGGCTTAGTTGTAGTAAATAATAATGAATATGTACAATGTGGCAAGTTAACTGATTATGCATTAAGAAATGCTCATGAATGTGCATTAATATTTGACGTTACAAGTGATAGCAGACCATTAAGTGATAATGTTTCTAAATTTAGTTTATGTAGAAGCGCTGAGTCAATTGTTTTAGCACAACCAAATATCGAACAATTACAAAGGAACTATTAGGTGGCAAAAATAATGGCAAAAATGATGACAAATATGTTGGCAAAAATTTTTCTAATGAATTGACAGAGAATGAATAAAGAATTTTACTAGAATTAATTAATAATCCAAGTGTTCCATATGATACACTAGTGGTTTAATTAGGAATATCAAGAAGAACGGTAATTAAATAATATAAGACTAATATTGTTAAAATGGGTTTTAAAGGCAAATTGCACCGAATAATAGCCAAAACTAGATTCTTAAGTGTGGATTTTAAAGTATCTATAAATAAGGAGTGTAAAGAATGAGTCCAAAAGAATTAAATACTATGTTATTAAATAATATCCCAGAATTAAAAAATAAATTTAACGAAGAAACTATTTGGCAAGACGGATTGGAAACAGGTAGTTTTATTGTATTTGAAGATGTGTTTATGCCGTTCTTAGAAGTTTCAGTTGAGTTAAATAATGAATCTATGATTGAAAAATGTTATTCCTTTATTGAATTGTTAACAAATATTAAAGATGAATATGTGCAAAATATATTATTTGTAGCAATATTAGGAAATATATCATCTTATGTTAATAAAGATATGTTTGTAAAGTATTTAAAACCTAATAGTAAAAAGATTTATTTTGATAATTATTCTATTTAAGTATTAAGACTAGAAATTTACTATATAATGTAGTTTCTAGTCTTTTAAATAAAACGATTATAGTTAAGAACATTTTAATTGCTATTGCAGGTGAAGTAACTACTAAAGCCAATGTTGATTACAAAGAAGTAGCTTTAAGAGTTTTATCTAATTTAGGTTATGAAGACTTAGATGCTTATAGATTTATGATTGAAGTTAGTGAGCAAAGTGGTGATATTGCTTTAGGTGTTAATAAGGACGGAGCAGGTGACCAAGGTATTATGTATGGTTACGCCAGTGATGAATCTGAAGAGTTAATGCTACTTCCAATTATTTTAGTAAGCAAAATAACTATGATAATGGATAAAGAAAATAATCATTCTTATTTCTTTGGTTCTGATGGTATAGTGTCAGGTTAGTGTTTTATATAACGTTTTAATAAACCAATTAAAGTAACTACAGTTGTTGTAAGAGAACATTCTAAAAGATGGTATTCCACGTTCTTTATATGAAAAATTAATTACTGATATTGCTAAAGAATGTACTCCTAATAATTTATTAAAACCTGCAACTAAGTTTTCAATTAATCCAACTGGTGAGTTTGTAAAAGGCGGAGCGTTTGCTGATTGTGGTTTAACTGGTCGTAAGATTATCTATGATACTTATGGTGGTTTAAGTTGTCATGGTGGTGGTGCTTTTAGTGGTAAAGACTATACGAAAGTAGATAGAACCGCTGCTTACTACGCTAGATATGTTGCAAAGAACATCGTAGCAAGTCACATTGCTAACGCTCATAAGTTCAAGTTGGATATAGAGTTGGTGTAGCAGAACCAGTAAGTTTAAATATTAATACTTTTAGAACAAGTAAATATAAAGATGAAGTAATCTTAAGAAGAGTATTACAATTATTTAATTTCAAACCAAAGAATATGATTAATGAAATTATCGATGATACTTTTACATTTGGATCATTAGCACAATATGGTCATGTTGGTAGAAACGATATCTATCTTCTATGGGTACAAGAGAACAAATAAAGTTTATATATTAAGAGCTTATTTAATAGATAGATATGGCACTAAAATAAGACGTAGAATTCAAAAATTCTATCGTAGTGACAAGTGGAAGATAGCACGAGCAATTAAGATAGCTAGTATTTGTGGTGTATGAGGTATGTGGTGCTCCTGGAGCTCTAGTGTACCATAAGATTCACTTAACACATGATAATGTCATTGATCCTGATGTTACTTTGTACAGAGTGTCATAATAAAATCTATAATCGATTTGCAAATAAGAAAGATTATAAGTTCAATGAGAATGGTGATTTAGTTTCTAAATAGGCCCCCCATCATCAATTATTGGCGATGGCGTCAGTACCGATTTCCCTGACCTCTCTCACACGTGAGGCAATATTTTTGAAATCTTAAATTTGAAAATCTTATAACTAAATTCGAGAGCACTTTATGTAGAACTTTACTTACAAATGTTTTTGCTCTTGATATTTATCATAAATTTCTAAAATTTCTAATGGTGATTTTTTTAAATCATCCTTAAACCAAGCATGTAACCATCCATACAAACCAAATGTTATACCAGATAATCCGTATTTTTCTATCTCATTTGTAATATGTTTACATGCTTCTATTTCTTCGATTAATTTTTCAACGAGTATGATTGTCATATTATTTTTGTTTAGTGTAATGCATACATCTTTATATTTAACGCAAAATTCCATTAAATTATAAATAAAATCACGATATGTTCCAACAAAAATATAATTTGGCCCAAGCTCCTTTTTTAGTAAAGTTTTAATGTAATATGATAATACATCTTTGACTGAATTAAAATTTCTATAAAAAGTTGAACGAGCTACACCTGCTTTTAAAATAATACTACTAATTGATAAATCTTTTATTAATTTATTGTTTAGTAATTCTAAGGTTGCTTTAACTATTTCATTTATACAATATGTGTTTTTTTCAATATTGTGTTTATTCATGATGATACAAATTCTCTTATAATGTCCTATTTTTATTTTTTCTGTTATCATATTATATTCCAAATGATTAGATGATACAATTATATTGTCTAAAAATCGGTTATGGAGGTACGAAATGAAAAAAGGACTTATAAAATCTTTATCTATTGGAATAGGCTTCTTTCTAATAGATTTAATAATGTTTTTGATTTTTATTAGTATAGATTTCTCTGGATGGAATTTGATTTATTTAGGACTAGCTATATTTTTAGAAATTGGAATAATTGGAGCCATTATAGTGTATGAAGTTATTAAAATAGGAAGAAAAGAAAAATGAAAAGATTAATGGCAATTTTAATATCTGTTGCAGCATTTATCTCATGTTCTAGTTTCACTAATATTAAAATAAATTCTGATTTTGAAGTACGAAACGAGATATTCTTAAATGAACAAAGTGGAAATTTTAAATCTTTGAAATGGGTTAATAATGGTGTCTCTGATGATCAAACCAATAAATTATTTGAAAAATATGATGTCAGTTATGAATCAGCTAAAGTTTCTGATTATATTTACATACAGGAAGAACTAATTCCTTTTGAAGAAGTAATCCCCTTAAGTTACTTTGATAATTTGAATTATGATGCAGATGCGCTTACTAATAATGAAGATGAATATGTTCATAATAAGGGTTACATTCGTTTCATAGTTAAAGCTTATGACTATGGTTATTATGATGGGCATGTTGTCTATAAAATAGAAGTAACTACAAAACAAGAAAAATCTTTCTTTATTAATCATAATGATGTGGTTATTATTCAACATGGTAATAACGCAATAACACTTGACGAAAATATTAAAAAAGCCAAATGTACAAGAACTGTTCCGTTTGACTTAATACCAAATGGCAAAAATAACACCTATAAGAAAGTCGAAACAATTAATATAGAACCAAACTATTCTTGTGCAAATGGTGGAATATACTATGAATTCAAAGCACAAGATGTTGTTAATTTTTATCCAAATAGCTATGTTAAAAGCTATAACACAACTATAAATTCTGAATATTATTTAGTTGCTACTGATACTACTTCAATTCAACCTACTTATGTTCATAACTTTAATCCCTTAGAGATGAGTTTATCTGTAAACTTTGGACCAATTGGAGTAGGAATAAATATACCAACCTGGAACAATGACCAAATGGTAGGAAGAGAAATGTCGTTACCTGGTTATAATGATAGAATTTCAACAAAAGTAACTAATCTTAATAAAACAGATTTTGGTTTTGAGCAACAATATTTTTTCTATGAAAAGAGTAAAAATTTAGAATTAGAAGATTTATCTATTGTTACAAACCGATTAAGATGTGGATATATTGAAGAAGAATATATTGTTTTATCTCCTAATAGAACTAACGCTGGAGATGCATATCTTTCATTGAGTTTTAGTAAAAATATTTATGAAATTGATACTCGTATTTCATTATGGAGTTCACAAGAAAACATCAGCAAAAATAATGGTGATTCTGCCTATATTCAATATAAAAATGAAGAAGGAATATGGGTTAATTTAGTCGATTTACTAGGAGTTGATTTACCAACAGATAGAAAAAATCCTAAAGAGTTTACCTTAATAATACCTGAAGGTACAAAAGAAGTTAGATTTATATCAAATGTCAATAATCCAACCGGAGATAGAAACAAGGGCAGAATCTGCATTGATGATTTAAAATTAGTCTCTTATGACTTTAATTAATTATAAAGTAAATATACAAGCATTAGTTTTAGAATAGCTAACAAACGGCTCACATTTGGCTCGTGTGGGCTTTTTCTTTTCTCTTTGATGAATGCTCATTTTAATACAAAAAGCCTTTAATACCAAAATAAAATCAAATAAAAATATAGTTTTTAAACGACTTGATAATAAAATTTTTATGAGCAATATATATAGTACCAAAAGGAGGAATTGGCCATGAATGAATTTAAAAATAATGATTACATTTTAATTAAAGAAATGAAAGATGAATTTAACTTTAAACCTATGATAGGTAGAGTTACTCATATTGATGGTATTGGTCAAATTCATGGTACTTGGAGTGGACTTGCGGTTATTCCTGAAGTTGATAATTATGAAGTTTTACCAACATCAAGATATGAACTTTACACACTAGCAGAAGAAAATAAATCTAAACTTTATGGCATTAATTTCTTAGTTGATTTTTACATTTAAAGTTTAGATTGGACTAAAGAAAATGCTATTAATTACACCACCGATTTAATTAAAAATGGAACTATAAAAGAGATTGAATTTTAGGTGGTAAGTAATTATGAAATGTTCAATTTGTGGTAAAGAGTTTGAAGGTTATGGAAATAATCCAGCTCCTTTAAAAAGAGGTAAATGTTGTGACGATTGTAATTTAAATGTTGTACTCCCGTTAAGAATGGCATTATCACCAACTAATAAAAATAGATTAGTGATTATTGAAACCGATGGAACAGTTAGATTTAGTGAAGAAAACAAAATAACTGAGTTAAAGGAATTACAAGCATTGGTAGATGGATACATTGAAGTTCATCCAATGAGCACAGAAGACTTCATTTATTTGGTAGATGAAGAAGGATTAATTAAAGGTAAGGAATTTAATGAAGCTGCATATGAAATATTAAGAATTGAAGTAGTTGGAACAGTTGTTATAGTTCCCGGAGATATATTTGAATAATTAATAAAGGGCTCAATTATACGAGCTCTTTTTAAGTGGCAAAGGATGAGTTTAATGAATAAATGTATAAAAAACGAATACAAAAGATTAAAGTTACTCTTTAAAAATGTAGATGAATCTAAAGCAGATCTTGTTGACGAATTATTAAAGAAAGCAGCCTTTTTAAAATTAGAACTGGATAACTTAGAAAAGAAGATAATGAAATATGGTGCTGTTTAAGTTTCAAATAAAGGTAATAAAAGAGAATCAATTTACTATAAAACGTACTTAAGTTCTATCAACACATATCAAACTATCATTAGAACGCTCAATACTATTATGGGTAAAAATGAAAGTGATTTAGATGACGATTTTGATGAATTTTTATCGAAGGTAACTTATTAATATGAATTATTTAGTTGAATACGTTAATGAAATTAAGCTTGGGAACAGCGTAAATTTAAAGAAGTTGCTCTCTCTAGAAGAGGGCTAACATAT
>CAUWDL010000070.1:0-6660 GCA_963557285.1 uncultured Bacilli bacterium
AAATTACCATCTCAAAAGAAGGATATGGTTCAACAACTTTTACTGTATCTGTTTTAAATCCTGGAGAAAGTTATGAAAGTTCTCTTGATGTATATCAATTAAATGATTTTCATGGCGCTTTTAGTTATGATGAAAAAGCGCACCAAACTGGATTATCTAGAATCGGTCATTATTTATTAGAAAAGAAAAGTAAAAATCCGAACACTATTATTCTTTCTAGCGGTGATATGTGGCAGGGTGGAATTGAAAGCAATAACACTAAAGGCAATATTGTTACAGAGGCAATGAATATTATTGGATTTGATGCTATGGCAATTGGAAACCATGAGTTCGATTGGGATGAAGATGCTATCAGAAAAAATGTTGAAATGATGAAATTTCCACTACTAAATAATAATATTTATTATGCTGATAGTGAAAAAAGACCTGAATATTTAAAAAATTCTACCTTAGTTGACTTGGGAGAAATACAAGTTGGTATTATTGGAACTTGTTCTTCGACATTAGGGAATAGCATACTTCCTTCGATCAGTAAGAAATTTGATTTTAGAAGTCCTATTGAGCAAACAAAAAAAGACGCGCTTGAGCTAAAAAGTAAAGGTGCAGATTATGTTTTATTAGCGACGCATGATGGCGGATTTAGCGGAAAAGATTTACCTTCGTTATTTTTCTATAAAGATTTAGTTGACGATTTTAATTATGTTGATGGTATATTTTTGGGGCACGATCATAAAGTTAAAAAAGGTCAAGTAAATGATGTTCCTTATATTGAAAGTGGATCTAACGGAGAAAATATTTCTCACATAAAATATAAATTTAAAGTAGCTAACGGACATATTAATAAAGTTTCGTTTGCTAGTGAAACCATTCGTACAATTGGAAGTAACTTTACTCAAGGTGTTAAAGAGATTGATGATTTAATAATAAAATATAAAGATGAAATAGGTGATTTAGATAGAGTTATATGCAATCTAGGATATACTAGTAAAAACGATTTTTTAGATATTGCATGCTATTCAATTATTGATTATCTAAACGCTAATTTATCTAAATATGGTGTTGAAGTTGTTGCTTCAATGCATAATGAATCGGGTATTAGAAGTGACTTTGAAGGTGGAGACTTCACTTATAGTGATTTAATTAGAGTTACTCCTTTTAGCAATACTTTAACTATTATGAAAGTCCCTGAATCACGCTATCAGTCGGTGGTTTTAGGATATAGAGGGCATAAAGAGACTAAAAATCCTAAGCCAGTTAATGGCTATTATTATGTTGGAACCATTAATTATGTTTCTGAATCCTTTAGCAGTTTTGAAAGTATTGATACTAAAATAACCATTCAAGAAGCAATGGAATTTTATTTATCGAAAAATAACAAATAATTTCTATTTATTATAAAAATATAAAAAAATATATAAATCATTATTTATAATTTATTTTATATAATGTGTTTTCTCTCTTTTAAATGTATAATTCCTTTATGCAATTAAAAGAGAGTTTTTATAAATCAAATACAAACGTTAAACCTGGTAAGAAGTGGCTTGCTTATTTGATGGATTTCTTCTTTACAATGGTTATAAGTGTTTTTTTATATGGAATATGTTCACTTGTCGTAAATACTTTTGGAGTTACCAAAACAACTCAAAATCAGGCAATGGAAGTTGAGAAGAAATTATATCAATATGTAGATGATACTCATTTACTTTACCATACAAACAACAATTTAGTTGATAAAGATATCGTTACTGAAAGAATAATTAAGGCTAATGTTTTATATCGTTTTAGTTTATCAGAAGAGACGAAAGACAAGTTGACATCAAGTGTATATAATGGATTTAAGCCATTAGATTTAAAATCTAACATCGATGGTGATGGACTTTATTATTATTATAATGTTTTTAAACCTACTAACATTGATTCCTTTAATGAAATAGAAATTAGTAGTGATTTTAATTATGTTAAGGATATTTTAAATAATAACGAAAAAAACTATTTTGAGTTAAGTGAGATTGGGGAATTTTCATATCCACTTATAAATCTTGATACTGCAAATAAACTGGATGAATATTTTAGAAATAGTAATTATACAACCGGAAAAGAAGTATATGATTACTTATTTGAACTATTTAATAATAAAATTGATTTAGCAATTAAAGAAGTGGTTAATTATTACATACCTTACGTTGATGCGAATCATGAGCATGAATTGTTAGTAAATAAAATGCTTAATATTAGAGGCAATACATTGCTTTTTTTTTATTTATTGAGTGTTATTATTTCGTATTTAGTATTACCTCTCATTTTTAAACAAGGCAAAACACTTGGTTTTAAAGTCTTTAAAATGACAGTAGTAACTAAAAAAGAATATGAGCCATCAATTATAAATGTTTTACTAAATTTTGTTCTTGCTATAATTTCTAATTTTTCATTTATTTCTCTTGATGCGTTTTTATTGTTTGGCGGCGAATCAAGATACTTTTTTAGCGTCAATCTATTAGGCTTTGTAAACATTTTTATTATGGGTGGAATTTCATTATTGTTTGCGATATTGTCGGTTATTTATATGTTCGCTAACAAAAAAACTCATTCTAATATTGAAGAATTTATTTTATCCAGAGAAATAAAAGATTTAAATGAAACTAATATAGAACATGTAAAGCCTAGCGAAAAAGAAGCTTATGAAGTTGTTGAGGAAAAATAATGCAAAATAATAAACAAATGAATTCTAATGAAGCTGAAGAGATTAAAGAAGAAATTTGCTATGAAAGAGCTGGAAATGGCAAACGCTTTAGTGCTGGATTACTTGATACTTTTTTATCACTATTAACTGGTTTTATTTTATTAACATTAACGTTTACTTTGATTAATGAACATCCGGGGATGCAACAAATGATTAGTAAGCGTGAAGAAATTGCAATTGATTCTAAACTGTACACAAAAAAGGATGGTACATTATATAGATTTAATGACATAATTTTAAATGATAATTCTTTAACTACGGATCAAAAAAGTGATGAATTACGAAATACATTAGATTATTTTTATGCTAATTTCAGAATTGAAAATAACAACATGAATGGCGTTGAAATTTATCACAATGAACTTAATAACGCAAAAAGTAATGATGGAAAAAAACTTTTTAATGAAAAATATGAAAGAGCTCTCTTAAGTGATGATGAAGATATTACTTATTTAAATTATTATAACGATTTATTTGATAGATCTACTGGATTCTTTCTTGATAATAAGGAGTACGCAAGTATAAATAGAAATATAATCCTTATTTATTCTTTTTCTATTTTGCTAACGATCGCTTTGCCTTTTATTGTTTTCTTTTATATCGTTCCAATGTGTTTTGTTAAAACATATCAAACTCTAGGCCAATTTGTTTGTAGGATAGCAGTTATTGATTATACAGGCTTAAGAATATCTCCAATAAAATTTTCAATTAGATTTCTATTCTTTTTTATATTTGAAGTTATTGGCTCTATGGTTACCTTTTTTATTCCGTTCGCTATATCTTTTACAATGATGGTTCTAAGTAAAACTCATCAAACATTGCATGATTATTTATTTAGTACGTATTGTGTAAATTTAGATGGAAAGACTGTTTATAAAAATATATTTGATTACGTTTCAAAAACAAGAAAAAAAGAGAAAGATTCATTAAAAATAGAAGATCCAAATTATCAACCACATATTGAAGATTAATGAAATTAATTTCTTCAAAGTGTAAAAGGTTAGTAAATTATATTATGAAACGAAACAATTATATAAAATTGAGATTAGGTCGTAACTTTTTAAGTTTTTAAATTGTTGTAATATAATTTAAAAAAAATTAAAATAAAAGAACTAGAAGGAAAACGTATATGCAAATCAGAATCGTAAATTTAAGAAAAGAATTTCCTGGCGATGCCAAGAAAAACATTCCTGATACTGTAGCAGTTAATGATTTAGACATAACTATAAAAGATGGCGAATTGATCGGTCTTTTAGGACCATCCGGTTGTGGAAAATCAACAACTCTTTACATGATTTCAGGTTTAAAAGAGCCAACAAGCGGAGAAATTTGGTTTGATGATGAGGATGTAACTCATCTAACTCCAGAAAAAAGAGGCATAGGATTAGTTTTTCAAAATTATGCTCTTTATCCACATATGACTGTTTACAAGAATATCGCTTTTCCATTAACTAATTTAAAAGTTTTACAAAGTAAGCGTGATTTTAAGTTAGAAGAATATTCTAAAATTATTGAGATTTTAAAAGAACCACAAACTTTAATTGAGACAATTTTATCAAGCGAATTAAATGGTAAAATTAGAAAAGAAGGTGCAGTTAGAGTAATTTGTGATAAGTATTTAATTTCACAATTTTTAGCTAGTAAATTATATAAGTTAAATTTACATTTATCATCAAATCAAGAACAAATTAATGATATTGTAAAAACTACAGTTTCAAAATGTGAAGAAAATATTAAGAGGATTAATGAAAAACACAATGATAAAAAAGAAGTCTTAAATGATGAGTTTGAATACTTAGATGAAGATGGTAAAGTTGTAATGACAACTCGCAAATTAACTAAAGATGAAATTGATAGTTTAATTAGAGAAGCTGCACGATTAGTTCAAATTGAAAATTATTTAGATAGAAAACCAGCAGAATTAAGTGGTGGTCAACAACAACGTGTTGCTATTGCTCGTGCCTTAGTTAAAAAACCAAGAGTTTTATTACTCGACGAACCACTTTCAAATTTAGATGCTCGTCTTAGACTTCAAACGAGAGAAGAAATTAGACGTATTCAAAAAGAAACTGGCATCACAACAATTTTTGTTACTCACGATCAAGAAGAAGCTATGTCGATTTGTGATGATATAGTTGTTATGAAAGACGGAAAAATGATGCAAAAAGATCATCCACAAGATGTTTATAAAAATCCAGCAAATTTATTTGTAGCGAAATTCTTAGGAACACCACCTATTAATGTTTTTAATGGATACATCGAAGATGGAAAAGTCAAAATCGGTAGTGATGTAGTAGCTACAAGCTCATTATTAAAAGAAAATAAAGCTGTTTATGTTGGCATTAGACCAGAAGGCTTTGGTCTTGATGAAAATACAAAAGGTGTTTGTGGAACATTTACTTTAAATGTTGATCAAATTACTACTATGGGTAGAGATTTAACTTTAGTGTGTTCTTCAAGTTTTCATACAGGCGATGAAAAAATTAAAATCATTGTTGATAGCGATTTAAATCCACAACTCGGACCAAATAAGTTCTTTATTAGGGGAACTAAGTTATTTGTCTTTGACGCAACGACAGAAGAAAGAATCTATTTATAATTATGGATAAGAAAAATAACTGGAAAGCTTGGATATATTTAGCGCCTGCATTAATTTTAATGGCTTTATTCACATTTTATCCACTTATTAATACGTTTATTATTTCGTTTTTAAAAGATTACAATAGTATTACTGGTGCATGTGAAGGATTTACTTTTGATAACTATAGTATGGTTTTAGGAATAAAACCTTATCTGGATGTTGGCGACCCAGAATTAAATGTCTATATTACTGATTTTGTTAATTATGCATTGCCAAATACTTTACTGATTACGTTTGTTACAGTACCTATTTCAATCATATTAGCATTAGCAATTGCTATAGGAATTAATTCAATAAAATGGCTTAGAGGACTATTTCAAACAATATTCTTCTTACCATATGTTACTAACGTTATTGCTGTAGGTATGGTTTTTGCACTTATCTTCTCACCAAATGGATTCTTTAATCAAATATTTGGTATAGTTGGCAAGGATTGGGTAAGAAATACAGATTGGGCTAGCGCTATGTTTGTATTATGTACATATATAATTTGGACTGCGTTGCCTTATAAAATATTAATTTTCTTAAGTGGGCTTCAAAATATCGATAAACAATATTATGAAGCAGCAAGAGTTGATAGCGCTTCTAAACGGAAAACTATTAGAAAAATTACAATACCATTATTATCGCCACAAATTTTGTACATTATGATTACTTCATTTATTGGAGCGTTCAAAGAATATAATGCTGTTGTAGGTGTATTTAATGGAGCTTCAACCTCGAGTCAAAACGTAAAAGATTTATATACTGTTGTTTACTATATATATGATCAAATCTCTTCGTCTGATTCGACACAAATTTCGTTTGCAGCCGCAGCTGCAGTTATCTTGTTTGCGATTATCTTATTGCTAACGATTGTTCAAATGCCTGTATCAAAGAAGAAGGTGCATTATTAATATGAATAGACCTGTAAATATAACGACCAATCTTACTTTGATTGTTCCAGGAAAAAATAAAGACGTTAAAACGACTGAAAAAAGAGATAAAATTTGGAGATATATATCTTTAATTTTTGTCTATGCTATTCTTGCTGTTGGTGCAATTTTAGTTTTAGTTCCTTTCTATTACATGATTGTAGCTTCTATGATGCAAGAAGAAGATGTTGCACTAGGTTCATTTGTTCCTACAATGGGAAATGTCTTTGATAATATTGCTTATAACTATTCTCAAACTGTAAATAGCGATCAATTTAATTATTTGCAATTGGTTGGGAATACACTTATTGTTGGATTATCTACAACATGTTTAGGTTTAGTTGTTACTATTTTAAGTGCGTTTG
>CAUWDL010000071.1:0-6309 GCA_963557285.1 uncultured Bacilli bacterium
CTTGAAAATAATTTCTTAAAATTAGAAATTAGTGAAGATGATTTTAATGATTTTAACAAAAATTTAATTATTAAGTATAAAAAGAGCGGTTCTAGAGTAGATATTTTATTAAAAAATAACGAAGAAGCAAAGAAAATAGAAGGCGTTAAGAAAGCTAATGCTGAAGATATTGTCATCTTTTTAATAAGAGGAAAAAATATATGAAGAGAATATTTGGACTAGTTTATAAAGATATTGTTCAAACGAAATCTACTTTAATTTTTTCTATAATTCTCTATTTATCAATGATGGTATTAGAAGTTATTTCTTTTATTATGACAACTAATGAAGTTATTGCTGATCCGAATATAACAACATTAGATTTTTCAATGAATTCTTTATTTACAATATCTTCTGCTTTTATTTTTGGACTTATTTTACCTTCACAATGTTTGTCACAATCATTTGCTATTGATGAGAAATGTAATTTTAATAGATTTATTTTATCAAGTGGTGCAACACGAAAATCTATTATTGATGGCAAATTTATGTTTGCTTTAGTAATAACTATTTTTCCAACTATTTTTGCTATTGTTTTATGCAGTGTACTTGGAATTTATGCAACAAATGTTTATATTACTCCAAGATTGATTGGTGGACTCTTTACTTACACTTTATTAGGAACGATAGCTGTATCAGGCTTTGCTATATTGTCCTCAACATTTATGAGTTCCATTTCAAATCAAGTTGTATGGAATTTGCTCTCATTAATATTATCTTTTGCTGTTTATGGCGGATTATTCTTAGGAGCATATATGATAAGCAATGACACCGCTAATGCGATCTATTATGGTGGAAGCGTATTATTTTTAATACTTATTGTTCTATTCTATTTTGGCTCAAGAAGTGTGTATAATCATAAAGATTTATAATAAAAATTAAATAATTAAAAAAGCTAACTCTATATTGAGATAAACCTCATTAGTTGAGTTAGCTTTTTAGTTTCTTTTAATATTTGTTAATTACTTTTTCTAAGAAACCAATAACATGATCGAATTTATATTCATGATTATTTGCAACAATAGTTCCTGTAAAGTAGCCGAATAATTGATTTTGATTTGATTCAATTATTCCTGCATTAATATGATCGTGTCTATCAAATGATGGTTCAAATTTTAACTTAATATCACCACTTTCTGACAATAATTCAACATCCTTTGAATAATCAATATTGCCTTTTAAATTCTTAGCGAATAAAAATTTCACATCGTTTAATTTAAATACTTCATTATTAACGAATAATGCATTTTCAGTACCGTTTGAATTATCACCTAATCCATAGCCGAGATTGAATCCGATTAAATTATTATTTTCATCTTTTATATTGCAACTTGACCAATACCATGTTGTTCTATATGGCCAAACTCCTCTTCCCCAATCAAGAACGCCATATGATTCTTTAATTGGCTTAGATTTATTTCCGATTTGTATGTTTCCTTCAGCTTTTAATAAGTTGACTTTTTCATTGTAGTAGAAGTTACCTTTTTTAGCAAAAGGGATAGCTGTAACGATTGATTTATCGCTTGTTTTTCTTACACCGATGTTCATAATTAGTGGCTTTTTATCAGCGAAATTTTGAATATCTACATATATAGTGGTTTCATCGTTTATTGTTGAAACATGAAATAAAGCTTTCTTTGTTTTTATGTAAGTATCATATGAATTTGGCTCTATTTTGTATTTATTTTGTTTTGGAAAAAATTTTGTTATAGTCTTGGTTAAATACAAATTTTTCTCAAAATCAAAATATGTAAATGATAACAATGCAGCGTATGTTAAGTTACTGACTGTTATAGCGACACCATTTTCTTTGTTTAAAAACGCAAAATAATTCCATTCTTTGCGCTTAATTCTATTATGCCGTTTTATATTTTTTCTATTATAAGATTTTACTCTAGAAAAAGCGTAACCCGCTTCAGTTAGGGTACCATCTTCATTTAGCAAAATGCCTCGCTTTAATAATTTTTGTTCCATTTTAACACCCCTTATTTTTTCATTAAAGATATTAAAATATCTTCATACATTTCTACAGAGACGAAATGCTTTGAAGGGTATAAAAGATGTGATTCTTTATAAGCTTTCTTGGCGATATTTTTAATATCTTCGTTTTTAATCATATCTAAATCTTGTTTAAAGTTAAAGAGTAAATTGACTTCTTGCAGATATTTAATAAGTTCAACTGAATCTTGATAAATATTTTTAGTATTAGACAAGCCGATATAATTAGAAATTTCAGACAATTCTTTATAGCAATCAAATGCATAAACATTTAAAAACCTAGGTAGTAAGATTGCGTTTAAATAGCCATGACCTAAGTCATATTTTCCACCAAGAGCATGAGCTAAAGCGTGAATAGGACCTATCAATCCAATTGTAAAAGCTTTGCCTGCTAAAAAGGATGCGTGAAGAAGATTCTTTTTATAAATTAAATTTGATGGATCGCCTTTTACTTTTGCTAGATTCTCATAAATTAGTTTCATAGCTTCTAAACTATATTTTTTGCTCTTATGCGTATGTGTTAAATTTAAATAACTTTCTAAAGCGTGAGAGAATGCATCAAGAGAAGTTGAAGCAATAAAGTGAAGAGGCAATTCACTAAGTAGTTTTTCATCAAGTAAAGCATATTTAGGTGTAATTTTATTTGAAGTGATTTCGAATTTTTCGTGTGTTTCTCTATCTGTTAAGACTGTAACGAATGTTGTTTCACTTCCAGTACCACATGTTGTTGGTATTGCTATAAGGAGTGGAACTTTATGATGAATTTTAAATATACCTTTATATTTTCTTATATCTTTTTTTGAATAAGCACTTAAAGCGATGCCTTTAGCACAATCAATAGGTGATCCTCCGCCAATTGCGATGATAGCTTGTGCTTTTTCATTTATAAAAATATTTTTTCCGTTAATGCAATTTTCAATTGTTGGATTTGGTGCAACATCATTAAATTCTACAAATTCAATATCGTGAGACTTTAAAGAATTTAGCAATGATGTGTGTAAATTCTTTTTTGCAATAGTAGCACTTTCGACTATTAATACTTTATTAATTCCTTTTTCTTTCAATACGTTTCCAATATCATTATATGAGGTTAATAATTTTGCTTCTTTATGATGAACGAATAGCATTGCGAACTTAAGCATATATTGATAAATTCTAATGAAGAATACTTTTATTCCGTTTTTATCATAGATATTGCGCTCTTTAATTCCAATTTTAGCTTCTAAAATTTGTTTTATTAACTTTGATGAATCGTTAAGATAACTAACTTTTAAGCATTCTGCATTTTTAGTATAAACTTTAAGACTTGAATATTTAAAAATCATTCCTAAGAATGAATCGTCATTCGTTTTAAAAAAGTAGATGTCGTTAAAATTTAAAGTTCTAGATTTTCCGAATGGATAGTTTATTTTAAAAATTTTATTAGCTAAACTTATCTCTAAAATTTGTTTAGGCTTAAAGAGAAAAATAACTGTATAAATTAATGAAATTAAAGCGATAATGCCGAAAATAACACCAAAAGTAAGGTTAATTACAGATATTTCAGGTTTTTCTCCAATAAAATTTACAATTATATCAAACACCGATAAAGATCCGAAAAGCAAAAAGATAATTATGTAATAAAATAAAAAGAGTGAATTTTTCTTAGAACAATTATTGAGTATCTCTTGGACTGATTTATTAACGTTATTATTTGCCATTATTGAGTTCCTTTCTTGCGTCATCTAATGCAGCTCTAATTGTGTCATCCATATCGTAGTACTTATAATTTGCAAGTCTACCACCAAATAAGACGGCATCATTTTTTAATGATTCTAATCTATATTTTTCATATAGAGCATTATTTTTATCATCATTAATTGGATAGTATCTTTCTTTACCTAGTTCATAATTATCTGGGTATTCTTTAGTGATATAAGTTACTGGAGAAATTGTATTTTCAAAATACTTATGTTCAATTATTCTTGTATAAGGTACATTAAAATCAGTAAAGTTAATTACACAATTTTTTTGATAATATTCTTGATTGTATTTTTCAATTTCGAATTTTAATGAACGATATTCCAAATGACCGAATTTATAATCAAAGAACTCATCTATAGGACCAGTAAATATTATTTTATTAGCTAATGAAGCACAAAGCTCTTTGTTGTCGAAATAATCAAAATTAGTTTTTATATCAGCTCCTTCAACTAATTTTTCTATTAACTTAGTATATCCTCCAATTGGTATGCCTTGATACTTATCATTAAAATAATTGTTATTATATTCGAATCTTAAAGGAATTCTTTTGATAATGAAAGCAGGAAGTTCAGTTGCTTTTCTACCCCGTTGTTTCTCTGTATATCCTTTAATAAGAGTTTCATAAATGTCTCTTCCAACAAGTGATAAAGCTTGTTCTTCTAGATTTTTAGGATTTTTAATGTTTTCTTTTTTTACTTGTTCATCAATGATTCTTTTAGCTTCTATAGGAGTAGTAACGCCCCACATTTCCTTAAATGTATTCATGTTAAAAGGCATGTTATAAAATTTACCTTTATAATTTGCAATTGGACTATTAATAAAATTATTAAATTTAACTAAAGAATTTACAAAATTCCAAACTTCTTCATCACTAGTATGAAAAATATGTGCACCATAAATGTGTACATTAATGCCGTCTAAATTTTTTGTATAAATATTGCCACCAATGTGGTCTCTTTTTTCTACTATTAAAACTTTTTTATGAGCTTTTATTAGTTCGTGTGCAAAAGTGGCTCCATAAAGACCACTTCCAACAACTATATAATCGTATTTTTTCATAATAAGATTATAAATTTATTTCTTTAATCATTCTATATTTTATAGTGATTTTTAATTTTAAATGGCAAAAATTTACTATTTATTTCTTAAATTGTTTGATTTTCGTTAAAACGCAATAAGAAAAATGCTATAATTTAGGCCATGAATAAGAAAAACAAAGAAATTCTCGTAGTTGAGAATGATAGAGTTACTAAATCACAAATTAAGAATGGTCTTAAAGAAAAAGGATATAAGGTAACAACCGTTTCAACAGCTAGAGAGGCTATCGACTTTTGTATCAAAACAGTTGTTGATATGGTAATTCTTGAACTTATTCTTCCAGATGAAGATGGTATTTATGTTATTCAGACCTTAAGATCTTTTAATAATATTTTACCTATTATTGTTGTTTCAGGTAGAACAAATGTTGAGTCGAAAGTTTTAGCTTTAGATGCTGGAGCAAATGATTATATATGCAAACCTTTCTCACTAGATGAGTTATATGCGCGTATGAGAAAAGAATTTAGATATGTTGTTTCAGATGAAAAACATTTATTTATAAATGGAAATTTAACAATCGATTATGACGCTAAAACTATTTATGTAAATGGCGTTGAAGTTCATTTTACAAATTTTGAATATAAAATTATTGTTTTATTAGCTTACAATTTAGGTAAAACATTAACTTATGATTACATTATCTCTCATGTTTGGGGGAATGATGGTCAGGATCAAAATGCTTTACGAGTCTTCATGGCTGGTATTAGAAGAAAAATTAGTCGCGATGGGAAATCAAGCAAACTAATTAGAACTGATATCGGAACTGGATATCGAATGAATCGAATTGATTAAATCTATATTTATGAAAAATTTTACGGGCCGATTAATTATTTTGATAGGCTCTATTATTAATTGCATTTTATTCTTTTTAATAATAGGAGCTTTTATATATTTTTGCTTTAGCGATACTATATCGCTCGAGAATTTTTTTGCTGGAAATTCTACACCTATGGAATACACATCAGTTGCGCTAGGGTTTATAGATTTTGTTATTTTAATTGTAATAACATCTATTTGTATTGTGGATATAATTCATGCAAGAAGTATGAAACATGCTTTAATTGGTTCAAATGTTTTTTTAGTGTTTAATTTATTTACTTTTTTATTTACACTATTTTCTCCACATGTTGATACAATTTTTACAGGCTTATATTTTGGAATAATGGTGACTTTAATTGTTACATCAGCGCTATTGGTTACTGGTAGTGCTCTTAATTTTCATAAAGATTGCAGATAGATGGTTAAAACCATCTTTTTTAATGCTGCAAAAGAAAACTTAAATATTACCAATTTTAGGTAATTATATAAATAATTCGGTATTTTTTACTAAAAATAATGTAGAATATTTAACATAAGTGATTTTTTGGAAAAATAAAAAATCATGATGTATTCTTACTTTTTGTGTTTGCATTTTTTACAAAAATGAAAATG
>CAUWDL010000072.1:0-6195 GCA_963557285.1 uncultured Bacilli bacterium
GGTTCTTGTCCGTCTAAGACTTTCATCATGAAGTCGTCATCGAATGCTGCTAAGTCTTCGATTAAATCTTGTCTTAAAGCTTCACATTTATCACGATATTCTTCAGGTACTTCAATTAATTTTGGATTCTTGAAATCTGTAAAGTCCCAAGCTTCCATTTTAACAATATCAATAACACCACTTAAAGTATTTGAAATACCAATTGGGTATTGAACTGGTCTTGCATTAGCGCCTAATTTTTCATGAATTGATCTCCAGCTCATATCAAAATCAGCACCAATAGCGTCTAATTTATTAACGAAAACGATACGTGGAACATTGTACTTTGTACCTTGTCTCCAAACTGTTTCTGTTTGTGGTTCGACACCATTCTTTCCATCAAGAACTGTAACAGCTCCGTCAAGAACTCTTAATGAACGTTCAACTTCAACTGTGAAGTCGACGTGCCCAGGAGTATCAATAATATTTAATCTATTGCCTTTCCAGAAACATGTCGTAGCAGCACTTGTAATGGTAATACCTCTTTCTTGTTCTTGAGCCATCCAGTCCATTGTAGCGGCACCTTCGTGAGTCTCACCGATTTTGTGAATTTTGTTGGTAAAGAACAAAATACGTTCTGTTGTTGTTGTTTTACCAGCATCGATGTGAGCCATGATACCAATATTACGAGTATGCTCTAAATCATATTCTCTAGCCATAAATTACTCCTATATTACCACTTATAGTGTGCGTAAGCTTTGTTAGCTTCAGCCATCTTATGAACGTCTTCTCTTTTCTTAACACTAGCACCTGTTCCGTTAGCAGCATCAATGATTTCATTACAAAGTTTTTCTTCCATTGATTTTTCTTTTCTTAATCTTGAATAGTTAACTAACCATCTTAAGCCTAATGTAACTCTTCTTTCTTTTGAAACTTCTGTAGGAACTTGATAGTTTGCAGCACCAATTCTCTTTGCCTTTAATTCGACTTCAGGCATGATGTTGTTGATAGCTGTTGCAAATACGTCCATTGCAGGTTTTCCAGTTTTTGCTTCAATTCTTTTGAATGCATCGTATAAAATTGTTTGAGCAGTTCCTTTTTTACCGTCTAACATAATTTTGTTAATTAATCTTGTAACTAACTTTGAATTATAAATTGGATCTGGTAAAACATCTCTTTTTGCTACGTTACCTTTTCTTGGCATTGTCTATCTCCCTCCTATTCAGTCTTTCCTTTTGGTTTCTTAGTACCATATAAAGATCTACCTTGTCTACGTGATTCAATACCAGCGCAGTCTAAGCATCCTCTAATAATATGATATCTAACACCTGGAAGGTCCTTGACTCTTCCGCCACGAATCATAACTGTTGAGTGTTCTTGTAAGTTATGTCCTTCTCCACCGATATAAGCTGTAACTTCATATCCGTTAGAGAGCTTAACTCTAGCGTATTTTCTTAAAGCTGAGTTAGGTTTTTTAGGGGTCATTGTTCCAACACGGGTACAAACACCTCTTTTTTGTGCAGCATTTTGATTTGTTTCTTTTTTATTTAAAGAATCGAATCTTTTTAAAAGTGCTGGTGATTTTGATTTAAATACACTTTTAGTTCTACCTTGTCTAACTAATTGATTAATAGTTGGCATCTTTCTCCTCCATATTCCATACACACAATTCCTGGTGTATCATAACATTCACTAAAAAATAAAACTTTTCAGTCGCTTACATATTATCCACAAATCTTTATATATTGTCAACGCTTTTTTTAAAGAAATTGATACACCGGGATTTGTGAACATAAATAAGTGAACAAAAGTTTTAGTTTTTAAATAATTGTATTAATAATTAGTGATTTAATCGGATGTTTTTATATTTATCTTGGACATGCCTTTTTCACTAGTTTCTCTATATCCTTTTTGCAAATCGATTCCTGTTTCATACATCGTTTGAACGATTTCATCAAAATTAATTTTAGACGATTTTGTAGGGATAGCCATAGCTAATGCTGCACTATTAATTGCCTTTAAAGCAAAAATCGCATTACGTTCTATGCAAGGTATTTGGACATATCCTTGAATTGGATCACATGTTAAGCCAAGTGAATGTTCTAAAGCAATTTCACTAGCTTGAGCAATATTTTCATTATCAAATCCAAAAGCATGAAGAATCATTGCAGCGCCCATCGCTGCTGCAGTTCCTATTTCTGCTTGGCATCCAGCAACAGCGCCACTAACACTCGCATTAGTTTTTGTAATTTTTCCGATTAATCCAGCTACTATAAGACTTTCTATTATTGTGTCATCATTAAAATGTGAAAGTCTTAAGTATTCAATTACACCTGGAATAACTCCTGCACTACCACATGTAGGTGCAGTAGCAACTATTCCGCCACTTGCGTTTTCCTCACTTACAGCATAAGCAAAAGCCATTACTAATAATTGCTCTTTTATAAATTTATTAGTCTCATATGTGCCTTTCTCATATAAATCATGCGCTTTTCTTTCAACTTTTAATTTCCCAGGTAAAAAGCCTTTAGTATTAACACCACGTTGAGAAGATTCATCCATAACTTTTAACACATTAGAAACGTAGCTAAAAATATCATCATCTTCATGTGTAATAATATATTTATATAAAGAAATATGTTCTTTTTCACATTCTTCTAAAATATCTTTTAATGTTGAAAGGTGATAAATTTCTTTATGCTTAATATATGGAGTATCCTGTGTTTTGATTGTTCCACCACCAGTTGATAAAATTCTTTCGTAATATTCGTTATCTAAAGTTGTAACAAAAAAATCCATTGTATTAGGATGATCAACTTTAGTTATATAATCAAAATTAATTTCACAAGTAATTCCGTGTTCTGTTATTTTTTTATTAATAATTGTATCAGTTAAATGACCCTTACCAGTTAAAGCTAAAGATCCATATAAAATAACTCTAACTTTTTTTATATCCTTATATTTATTCAAAATATAATCACAAGCAAAAGATGGACCCATTGTATGTGATGAAGAAGGTCCGTTTCCAATAATATAAATATCTCTAATAGAATCCATAGCAATATTATATCGAAGTTTAAACTTTTTTAAATAAAATTAAAGAACTAGGATAGACTAGTTCTTTAATTTATTATTTTTTATATCTCAAAATGAATAAATAAAAACTTTATTAAAAAGGAGTTCCCCCTTTTATTTCATTATACTGTATTTTGTTTAAAATAAAAACATTAAAAGGCGCTAGTCAAACTAGCGCCTTATTAATTAAAATCTATTGCTTGAATAATCATCCTCAGTTGGAAGTGATTCCAAGTAATCTAAATCGATATCGTCATTTGTATCTTCATCATTTTCATGTTCACTATCATGAATGCCGATATATTGTTGTTCAACTTCATGCATTTTCTTTGTAACATCAAATTGTTCAACGAGAGCTTTAGCTTCTGCACGTGGTAATAAACCTCTACCAGCTGGTATTAATTTACCAGTGATAACGTTTTCTTTTAAGCCGTGTAAGTTATCAACCTTACCTTTAATAGCAGCATCTGTTAAAACACGTGTTGTTTCTTGGAAGGATGCAGCTGATAAGAATGAATCTGTTTCAAGAGCAGCTTTTGTAATACCAAGAACTAATGGTTTTACAACTGCAGGACGTTTTCCAGCTAAGAGAGCTTCCCTGTTCTTTTCTGTGAATTCTACAAGTGAAACTCTTGTTCCAGGAATCATTTCAGTGTCACCGCCATCAATAATGACTACTTTTCTTAACATTTGTCTAACAATGACTTCGATATGCTTATCGCTAATTGCGATACCTTGAAGTCTATAGACTTTTTGTACTTCCTTAACAATATAGTTTTCAACAGCACGAATATCACTAACTTCAAGAAGTTTCTTAGGTGAAATAGCACCTTCGGTAATCTTTTCACCATTCTTGATCATATCCCCTTCTTTAACTCTTAATCTTGCGCCAAAGTTAGTTGTGTATGATTTTTCTTCTAAATCATTTGTAATAGTAACTACAAATGCACCGCCTTTTTCTTCAATATGTGTGACTTTACCAGCGATTTCACTAATTAAAGCTTCACCTTTTGGATTTCTAGATTCAAATAATTCTTGAACTCTAGGTAAACCTTGAGTGATATCTTCAGTTGTAGCGACACCACCTGAGTGGAAAGTACGCATTGTTAATTGGGTACCAGGTTCACCAATAGATTGAGCAGCCATAATACCAACAGCTTCACCAATTTCTACAGGTTTGCCAGTAGCTAAGTTACGTCCGTAACAGTGTTGGCAAACACCATCTTTTGTATTACAACCAAATAATGATCTAATTTCAACTTCTTTAATTCCAGCATTAACAATAGCTTTAGCATCACTTTCTTCAATTAAAGTGTTGCCTTTTAAGATTAATTCTCCAGTTGTTGGATTGTAGATCTCATGACATGAATATCTACCGATTAATCTTTCTTCTAAAGAAACAATGATTGTTCCTTCAGCTGTATTTACAATGTCACTAACAATAGTACCATGGTCTGAATGACAATCTTCTTCTCTAACAATAACATCTTGTGAGACATCAACAAGTCTTCTTGTTAAATAACCAGAGTCAGCTGTTTTTAAAGCGGTATCAGCACCACCTTTTCTAGCACCGTGAGTACCAGTAAAGAATTCTGAAACATTAAGACCTTCACGGAAACATGATTTAACAGGTAATTCAATTGTATCACCTGATGTACTAGCCATAAGACCTCTCATACCCATTAATTGTGCGAAGTTAGATTTACTTCCTCTAGCTCCAGAGTTCCACATGATATAAAGTGGGTTACGATTATCTTTACGGAGAGTATCTTCAACTTTATCTCCTACTTGTTTATTTACAGCATTCCAAACTTCGACAACTTTCATATGTCTTTCAGCATCAGTTAAGAAGCCTCTTTCATATTTAGCTTCGATTTGAGCAACTCTTCTATCGCCTTCTTCAACAAGTTCTTCCTTGTTATCAATGACATAAATATCGCTAATAGCAACAGTTAAGCCGCTAATTGTTGAATATTTATAACCTTGGTCTTTAATTTTATCAAGGACAGCACTAGTTTTAGTAGTTCCATACATTTGATAAATTTGGTTAATGATTGCAGTAATTTGCTTTTTACCAATTGGATTTCTAACTGGTAAATTTGCAATATATTCTGGAATATTTGTTCCTTTTGGTACAAAGAATTCAGATTTATTATGAATTAAATTTTCTGCACTTCCATCGTTAATATAAGGGAAATCTTTAGGGAAAACAAAGTTAAAGATTACCTTACCAACAGTAGTGATTAAATATGAATCATTCATTTCAGGCGTGAATGAAGTTCTCTTCATTACTCTTCCTGGAAGAGCGATTCTGTTATGTAAATGGATCATTCCCATCTCATAACATTTATAACATTCATCGATATCTTTGAAGACTTTACCTTCCATATCAGCAAATTTACGATATTGTTCTGCTCTTTTAAAATCGCCAACTGATTCATATTTATTTGCTTTTTTAAGGAAATCTTCTTTGTTAGCTTCCATTGTTAAGTAGTAGTTACCAATTAAGATATCTTGAGATGGAGTAACAATTGGTTTTCCATCTTTAGGTGCAAGAATGTTATTACTTGCAAGCATTAAATCTAATGCTTCTTCTTGTGCTGCTTTACTGATTGGTACGTGAACAGCCATTTGGTCACCATCGAAGTCAGCGTTAAATCCTGTACAAACGAGTGGGTGTAATCTAATAGCTCTTCCTTCAACTAAAATTGGTTGGAAAGCTTGGATACCAAGTCTATGTAATGTAGGAGCACGGTTTAATAAGACTGGGTGTTTTGAAATAATTTTTTCAACTACGTCATAAACATCACTATCTTTAGCATCAATTTTCTTATCAGCTTGTCTATGTAAATTACATTTGCCTTCTTTAATTAAGACAGCAGCAATAAATGGTCTAAGTAAATTGATAGCCATTTCTCTTGGTAATCCACATTGATACATTCTTAAATTTGGTCCAATTGCAATAACTGAACGGCCTGAATAGTCAACACGTTTTCCAAGTAAGTTTTGTCTAAATCTACCTTGTTTACCTTTTAAAGCTCCGCTTAATGATTTTAATGGTCTTCCATTTGGTCCAGTAACAGGTTTGCCATTTCTTCTTCCGTTATCGATTAAGGCATCAACAGCTTCTTGAAGCATTCT
>CAUWDL010000073.1:0-6192 GCA_963557285.1 uncultured Bacilli bacterium
CATTTAAATTTCAATTTTGATATTACTGATGCTTTCATTCCTTCGATGTCATCGGAAGAATTTGTCCAAATCAGTGAAAAAGAGCTTGGGTTAGAAAGTCAGATGATTATCTCTGATATTTATGATAAAGGTGTTAATATTGGCGGACAAAGCGTTAATTTAAATAGTAGTAAATACGATTCTAATAGAGATGGCTTTTTCGACGGCATTTGGCTAATTTATAACGATAAAAATCCAAGAGAAGTATTTGAACAACAAAAATTTTGGGCGTATACTACAAATTTTTTAAATTTTGAATCAATCGATAAAACAAAATACAAAATAGCTCCAGGAAGATATGCAAACTGCTCAATACTTTTTTTAGGTGATGAAAGAAATTTTAATAATACAACATGGGATAAGGCAGATGCTCATACTTTAATTCATGAAACTGGCCACATGCTAGGACTTGATGATTATTATGATGCTGGTACACGCAGCGCTCCATTTGGATTTGCTGGTGGACTTGATATGATGGACTTAAATATTGGTGATCATAATGCGTTTTCGAAATATGCTCTAGGATGGACAAAGGCGAAAGTTGTTGATGAAACTTCTACAGTTGAGTTAAAGCCATTTGCAAGTAGTTATGACTCTATTATTTTGCCAAGTGGTACATATAATGGAAGTGCTTTTAGCGAATACATAATGATTGAATATTACACACCTGAAAACTTATTTAAAAAGGATTCCAAAGAAAAGCTTAATGGCACATATCCTTTATTTTATACAAAACCAGGTCTTAGAGTATGGCATATTGACGCTCGACTAGGTATAAAAAGATATACTGCTAATCCATACACCGAAACATTTGAAGGTTACTTACCTCCAGATATTAAAGAAATTCCTCCATATAACGAAAATTCAACACACACTATCGCAGCAGAGACAATTGTTGCTCATAATAATTATGTCAATTCATTCTTAGATCAAAAAAAGCCACATTTAATTACCTTAGTATCCAGTACAAACACTGAGTTATATGACACAAGACCAGCTACTAATAGAGATCTATATTCGATAGTTGATACAGATAAAGACGCATTTAGTGGAGAAGTTCAAAGCGGATATTTTCATCAAAAAAATACTGAAAGTGGCATTATGGCAATGTTTAATGATGGGTCGCCTATGAATTATTCAATACGTATTAATTCGATGGATAATGAAAAAGTAGAACTTTCAATTACAAAAAAATAAAAACACGAAATTTTTGTAAAAGACTAATATATTCGAATATATCGGCGCTTTTAGGACGTTAGATATGACTAACAA
Source organism: uncultured Bacilli bacterium (assembly GCA_963557285.1). GTDB lineage: Bacteria > Bacillota_I > Bacilli_A > RFN20 > CAG-826 > Onthovivens. The sequence continues at coordinate 1,312 of CAUWDL010000073.1, forward strand.
AAATATTTAATATTGTAATTTGCCTAGTAATATAGTTATATATAATGCTAGGCAAATTTATTTTCTGTTTATGAATACTGTAGAGCTTAATAAAGAAGAGAAAAGACAAGTACTGATTTATCCTGCTAAAGTTTCAAGAAGAATCTTAGCTTATTTAGCCGACCTTATAATTTTATTGATGGGTTGTCTTTTAATATTTCAAGTTGTTTGTATTCCAACTGCATACGCAACTACTGGATATGAAGAAAAAACTAAAGAGTACGCAAGAAATGGTCATTTACGTACAACAATACTTTATGATAATGATTTGCTATTTTATAAAGACGATAAAGATAAATTTGATTATCAAAAAAATCTAGTAACAACAAGTTATAATTATGCAAAAAATTTAATTTTTGATGATGAACCTACATATGATGTATTTTCTAATTATTTTATTGATATTAGAAAACAAGACACTTCGTTTGTTAATTCACTATTACTTAAATGCGGAGAGAATTTCTTTGATACAAATAGTCTTAGTCAAAGAGGCACTTATAGACTAAAATCTCAATATGTTGATTTATTTAAACCTAACTTTATCGAAGAAGATCAACTGAGTGAAGATGGCAGAAAAGCTTATGAAGAATTTAATAACTTAGTTTTTTTAAATTTATATAAGGAATTAACTGCTGACATCAAGCAAAATGATTTGACATCACCAAAAATTGAATATGGCTTAGAATCTTTTAATTACTATACAACTAGAATTGATGAATATGATTCTTTTTTTCAATTAATGATTACTACATGCGCATATATATCATTTTTTTTTAGTGCAATTGTGTTTTATTTTGTTATTCCTTTATGCACTAGCAAACATCAAACTCTAAGTGAAATGATTTTAAAAATTGAAAGAGTTAATAAACATGATTTCAATTATCTAAAAAGGTGGCCTGTTGTTTTAACTGGCTTTATTAATACGGTTACATCATTAGTGATTGTTACTTTTATACCACTTGCTACTGTTGGGCCTGCTGGTGTATTTGCGTTTAGCTATCTTAGTGTTGTAAGTCTAGTCTCTGTTTTATTTGTTTTGGTGCAATTATTTTTATTACTATTAACGAAATTCAATACTACGCTAAAAGAAATTGGGACTGATTCAATCGTTTGTGACACATCTGTTATTGATGAATATTATAAGGAATTAGGATATGGAAACTGAAGTAATTCAAACTGAACAACCTCCAGTACCGGAGAAGAAAGTCACTACTTTTGAATATTATCGTCCAAAATTTTGGAAGAGAATTTTCCTAATTATTTTTGATGCACTTATTTGTGCAGCATTAGCGTTTGGCTTTTTTAACGGATTAAGAACAATAATAAACAATAATTCCCCACTAAAAGAAGACATAAAAGAATTAGATTCTTTACGTTTAGAATCGGGTATTTTCGTTAATGAAGTCGAAGTTGGTAGACTTACTGATGTAGTTACGTATTATAATATAAATACAACATTGTCACCTGCTGCCGTAAAACAAAACTTAAAGAAAGATATAGATCAATTTCATAACTTCTTGCGTGTTAAAGTTGATGAAAAAACATATCAAGAAGCTTTGAAAGGCTATGATGAATTTAGATTAAATCCTAAATTTAAATATAATAATTTGCCATACTATATTGTTAATGAAGATGGTGAAGTGGTACAAAATGCAGAAGCTAAAGTTCCTGCAAAAAACATAGTTGAAGACGTATTAAAACCTTATATAGATACTAACTGTCAAGGACTATTTGTAAGTAAAGTTCCTGGAGTGCTTGAACTTCAAAAATCCTTGTCAAACATGCTACTTTTTGTAGAAATTCCTGTTTCTATAACGCTAGCAATCATTGTTTGTTACTTGATAATTCCGCTAATATTCTTTAGAGGAAAGCAGACACTTGGAAGATTATTATTCCATACTGGTCTTGTTAACAAGAATGTAATGATGGTAAGTTGGAAACTTTATCTAGCGAGGTTCTTAATATTTTTCTTCCTTGAAATAGTTGTTAGTGTCTTTACTGCTGGGGTCCCATTGTTTATATCCTTAACAATGATGGCATTTAGTAAAAAAAGACAAACATTCCATGATTATATGCTTGGAATCGAGGAAGTAGACGTTGAAAATTCAAAAATATTTAAAAATAAGGAGGAGGTTTTCGAGGGATCGAAATCAAAATATGATGTTAAAAAATTTAAAATGATTCAAGAATAGTTAATGTACATACATTAATAATAATGTATTTTCAAGTTTGAATTTTAAACATCTTGTTTGATATAATAAAATCTATGCAAAAGACAAAATTATCAAAACTCGTTTCGATAGGTTTATTAAGCTTTGCTATTGCTGCTGGCGTAGCTACTTCAGCAACTGCAAAAAATACGAGTCTGTATGCTAATAATGACATACAATTAGTTAATCAAATTTCAACATTAGGTTTAGAAGATGCAAGTGAAATCGATGGACTTAAATGTGAAATTCAAGCTGCAAATTATACTGAAAATTCATGTCTTCTTAAATTGAATTTTACTGCTGAGTCAGGTAATTCATTCTATTTAGGATATGGCGAAAATGAGCAAAATGCGATTCCAGGAGCAATTACGCTTTCGATTAAAAGAAGTGATAAAAAAGTTGAAGAACGTACATTTAACATTACTAGGAAAAACAAAAATGGTTTTTCAGATAACTTAGGTGAAATTGGTTCAGCTAGCACAAATTTAATAGTTAATATTCCACTTGCATTCGGTGAAACTCTTGATTTAGATTCAACCGTTACAGTTAAGAATATTGTAAGAGCAACTAAGAATAAAGATGGCAAATTTGAACCAGCAAGAAATGAAGATGGAAGTTTTAAATTTCAATCATTAGAAGCAAGTAAGAAAAGTAACTTTAAAATTATCAATTCTAATGATTTACTTGATGTTAGATTCTTAGGATATTCAACATTCGGAAATGATGTTGACTTCTCATTCATGGCGAAGGGAAATCCTGATGCAAAAATATATAAGAGCTTCGGAAAAACAGCTGTTTATAATCAAAACAAGAAAGATATTGAAGAAGGAAACGCTTGGATTAGGGTAAGATTAAGTTTCTCAAATGAATCTAGGATTAAACTATTAATGAATGATGATTCAATTAAGTATTTAGTAACTGGTTCTAAAGAAATTGATATTACAAATAAAGATACAAGAATTGGAACATTATTTAATAACGTTGATTATAAAAATATTAAAAATATTTGGCTTGAAAATTTCAATGTTACTTATGATATCTTCTCAAACAAAATGGGAAAATCAGTTCCTAAGTCAAACATTGTACAACCATTCTATTCAGTAGATATGAACGTTGCTGATGTCGTTAATTCAACAGGAACTGTTATTAAGCCAAGTATTAAAGATGATGTTTATGATGTTGATTCAACTCTTATCGTTACATTAAGTATTCTTGGAATCGCAGTGATTTATGGTTTAGTAGCTGGAACGTTATATTTCTATCTTAAAAAGAAAAACGCAGACGATGAATTTAAACGTATGAACACAAAATCATACGTTAAAACAAATGTTATGGGTTTATTAACAATTGAATTTCTAACATTAATGATTGAATCAATTGTATTAAGAAGTACACTTATTCTTACATCATTCAATGTTGGCAATAATATGGATATCCTTATTGTAACATTCAGCGTTGCATCAATAATATTTGTTGGATATTTCATTAAATACTTCTTTACGCAAATTAAAAACTTAAGAGAACGTAAAAAGATGGATGAAATTAATAATGATAAATTATCAGGACTTGATGATGGAACTCTTATAATTCCAAAGAATAAACAAGAAAATAACTAGAGAGGGATAAAAACATGGAAATTAAATTAAAAGGATTAACAAAAATTTTCCCAGGCGATCCAAAAAAACACATCAAAGATACTATCGCCGTTAATGATTTAAATTTAACAGTACCAGATGGAAAACTTGTTGGTTTATTAGGACCTTCTGGATGTGGTAAATCAACTACGCTTTATATGATTAGTGGACTTCAAATTCCTACAAGTGGTGAAGTTTGGTTTGGTGAAGAAGAAGTTACAAATCTTTCACCAGAAAAAAGAGGTATTGGTTTAGTTTTCCAAAACTACGCTCTTTATCCTCATATGACAATTTATAAAAACGTTGAATTCCCATTAACAAATCTTAAAGTTGAAGTGCCTCTTGTTACTTTCTACAATTACACATTCACTTATACATATAATTTAGAAGAAAATGATAACGTTGAAGGAATAACACGTTCAATTAAAACTTTAATTTCACGTATTGGAATTGATTCAAAGAAAACTAAAATCACATCTAACGTTAATGAAAAAGTATTAACTTTAGTTATTAACCTAAATGATGCTAGCGAAAAGAATGCTGATATTTTTGAAGCAAACTTCACAAAAATCATTACTCCAGCAACAAAGGACGTCAAAAAAGAACAATCTCAAGAAGCTTTATTTGATGCTGTTTTAAGATATGATTTAGATTTATCTGATGATGAAAAAATCTGTGATGGATTGTTCGACTTAAATTTCAAACAAAAAGATTTAAACGAAACTGAAATAAAAGAAATTCTTTCATTCTTCAAATCAAAATCTGTTAAGATTTGCGGACATAGAACTTATGAAGATCATTCAGAAAACCACTATTTATTCGATTTTGAAAATACAAATTATGGAAAATTAGTTGCCACAGTTGAAGAAGTTAAAAAGGCAACTGGAGCTGAATCTACATTTAAAGTTAGCTTGGTTCACGTAAAAACTTTAGCAAATGGAATTAAAACTGCTTTAAAGAGTAATAGCAAACATTTAAAAGAGGTAAAAGTTTACGAT
>CAUWDL010000074.1:0-6146 GCA_963557285.1 uncultured Bacilli bacterium
AATAGTTTTTTTACTTTAGCAACTAAATTACATACTTCTTAGCTTATAATTAAAAAATAGTTTTAATTATAACTTATATAAAAATACGCCAAGAATCTAATTCTTGGCGTATAAATGATAAACATCAATTGCTTAATTTCTATAATGCCTAATTTTCAGTTCCTTTCGATTCAAAAATACAGAAACTTAAATAGCAATAATAATTGTTAAAACAATCAATATAATGACACTTGGAGTACACGTATTAATTATGCTAACTTCATCTGGATTACTTGCATCTAATTATGTTCCTAATAATGTGCCAATTAAAAATAATCTTCATTCTAATACATACAATAATAAAGTATAAACCAAACAATATTGCACATATTAATAAAGACAAATATAAAGTTAATGAACTGTTGCTATAATTCTCAAACTTAAAAATAACTAACAAAACAAATAAATATAAAAAAACTAGGCACATATGTGCCTAGTTTAAGAACAACAATAAACCTTATTATTTAGTTCCCCATAAAGAATAAGTCAATGTTGATTCTAATGTAATTTGTCCTTTAATAGTGATTGGAAGTGAATATGTTCCAGTTTTTTCATCCCATGTAGATGTAAATGTTCTATTATTTTTGAAATTACATGTAAAACATTGTTTTCAAAAGTATAAGTTCCATCTTCATCAAACATAGTTGATGCTGGACCAGCTCCATCAACGTCTTGGCTTACAACACCTTTATCTTTAAAAGCAAATAATGCTGTAACTGGTCCAAATTGTGTTTCCATTTCACTATAAAGTGATGGCATTTTTTCGACATTTCCTTTACAAGGGAATTCGATTTTTTGAACACCTGTAGTAGATGAATTTAAAATAATGAAGTAAGGTAAATTAAGTTCTTTTGTTTCTGGATTTACAGTTGCTGTAAATTGATCTTGCTTACCATCTTTATCTGTATATGTAAATGTGAAGATACCTTTTTTAGTTGACCATGTTAATACTCTATCAAATAAGACATTGTATTTTTCGTTTGGTGCTTGGTCACATTCAATATCAAATAAAGCTGTGTGATTACCATAAACATAAACATTACAGTTAATTCCACCATATGCACTATTTCTGCCAGTGAATGACATTTCAGTAGCGTTCCATGTTAAGTTAACTGTATGTGTTCCAGCTGGTGATTTTGTTTCGTATGGAATTGTATATGTTGAAGTTCCTAAATCAAATGTTGATTCATAGTTTTTGCCTTCAACTGTAAAGACAAACTTATTATTTTCAAAAGTCCATGTTCCAGTTTTATTAAGCATTGAAATTCCAGCGTCGATTTCTAAAGCTCCACCTTCATTTAATTTAGCTTTAAATGTGAATTTCTTTCCACCTTCACCTGATAAAGTTCCAACAAAATTAGCTCTTTGAACAAACGCATTCTTTCCTAATGCACCTTCATCTAAAACGAATTTATCATCATGAAGTTTTAAAACTGCTTCGCCACTTCCTGCGTCTCCGGCCTTAATTTTAACTGTTAAAACGTGATCTTTTTTAGCAGCATCGAATGTTGTCATGCAAACATCACCATTTGAGAATGTAAACTTATATCCAATTCCAGCAAGGAATTCATATGTTCCGTTCTTTGTATAGTTAACATCTGCAATTGTTAATTCAAATTTATTATCTTTAAATCCTTTTACTGTAACGGCATGTTCAGTATTCTTTAAAGTAACTTTTCCTTCAAATGTAACAACAGCTTTTTGTTCTTCTGTTTCACCAATTGGTGGATTAACTGGGTTGTCACCACCACATGATGCAGCACCAGTTAATACACATCCTGCTAATAAACAAGCAGCTAATAATTTTCTCTTCATTGTAATGTTCCCCTTTATGATTATTTAGTTTCTTTTTTTGCTTTGATACAAGCATATGCTGCATATCCAACAGCACCTGCTAATAAGACTCCAGCAATTGAATCAAGAGTTGTAAGAACGATTTTCCATTTTGGAGTAACAGGAACGAGGATAGTTGTTGATGAATATCCGTTCATTGCGTTACTGTGTAATGTTGAATAGAGAATTCTCTTTGCTGAATCTCTCATTTTCCATAAGACATCAGCATTTGTTTCTTTATAACTTGCAAATACATTGCTCTTATCGATTTCGCCATCAGCTAAATCAGTTCCAGCCATAACAAATCCTGGGAATTGTTCTGGTGTATAACCGATTTGATACATATCTGTAACAACGAAACCTTTCATTCCGAGTTCGCCTCTTAAGAAGTCTGTCATTAAAGCCTTGCTTCCTGGGCAGTTGATAGTACCAATTCTTGTAAATGAAGCCATTGCATTGTTTGCACCACCTTCAACAACAGCATATTCAAATGGTTTTAAGTAGATTTCTCTAATTGTTTGTTCACTTGCCCAAATTTGAATACCACTTCTATTTGTTTCTTGGTCGTTTAATGCAAAGTGTTTGATGTAGCCATTACATCCATGTGATTGTAAAGCTTTGACTTGTTTAGCAACCATTTTTCCTGCTAAATATGGATCTTCACTCCAATATTCATAGGCTCTACCTTCATAAGCTGAACGGTGTGTATTTAATCCGATACCATATAATCCAGCATAACCTGACCAAATAGCATCTTCACCAAGCATATCACCAAATTTAGTAGCTAAATCTGTATTAAATGTAGCAGCAACTAAACCAATACATGGATAATATGGAGGGTTTAATTTATCTTTATCTGGATCGTTAAGTCTAGCAGCTAAACCTTCTGGGTTTGCACCATACATACTAACTAATCCTGCAGGACCATTGTGTTCAAGAGTTTCTGGTTTACCAATTGTTTCGATACCGACTGTCTTTCTTAAACCAACTGTCAATAATTTTTGAGTTTCTTCAAATGTTAATTGATCTAACATCTTTTCCCAAATTGGATCGTTATAATCGATTTCGTGACCATCTTTGTCCTTTAATAAGTTGATTAATGATAAGCCATTATCAACACCGAATTTAGGGAATTCTTTCTTTTCACTAGCTGGGATCTTTGTTGGATCATCTTGATCTAATAATTCTTGAGCCATACCATTAGTCATTGTTAATTTAGCGTTAGTGACAGGGTATGTCTTTTCCCAGTTGCTTCTTGACATGTAATCTACATGATTATCATTCTTATGCTTATAGTTATTAATATCAGCATCTTGGAATAAATTAGAAACATAGTTTCCTGTAGCTCTTGATTTTGCGAATGAATTTGTATCTTTTGATAAAGAAACAACTTCTGTTAAATCAGCACTGCCTTTTCCAACTAATTTGTCTGATGTAGCAAAACCTTGTTCAGCTAAGATATTATTAACAGCTGTATGTGAATCAGCACCTGCTGTTAAATAATATTTTCCTTCTTCGATAACGTATGTTTTAGCTCCAACTGAATCATATGTAGCTAAAGCGTATTTATCAATTGAGATTTTAACTTGTTCTTCTTTGCCTGGTTCAATTGTATCAGTTTTTGTGAATCCAACTAAATCAACAGCTGATTTTTCAATGCCATTTTTAATGTCGTATTCTGTATATGGTTTTTGAGCATAAATTTGAACAGCATCTTTACCAGCAACTTTACCAGTATTTGTAACAGTTAATGTAACATCAATTGTTTTCCCATGATCAGCTGCCTTGAAGTCTGAATATTCGAATGTTGTATATGAATCGCCATAACCAAATGGTTTATAAATTGTTGAATCATATTTGAAATCGCCAACATTTGCTCTATTTGTAACTACATCGTAATAACGTGTTTCAGCATATCTATAGCCAAGATAAATACCTTCTTGATATGTAACGTATGAATTGTATCTACTAACATTCTTTGTAGGTAATTCATAGTCTTTATAGTTTGGATATTCAAATCTTCCAAAGTTTGCGTGAACTGGGTTATCTGAATGTCTATACCATAATGTATCAGATAAATGGCCGCTTGGGTTTACATCACCAACAAGTAATTTTCCAACTGCATCAAATCCTGAGATACCTGTTGTACCAATCCATAATGCAGCATCAATGCCATATTCTTTATTATTAATAAAATCATATTCTAAATGGTTAGAAACGTTTAATAAAACAACGATTTTACTAATTTTGCCTTGTTTCTTAAGTTCATTTAATCCTTTTAAAACGCTAATTTCGTTTTGATTAAGTCTTAAATAGTTACCATTTTCACCATCTGTACCTTTGCTTGCGAAGTCACTTCCTTCACCGCCACCTGGTCTTGCAATTGTAAAAATTGCTGCATCTTTATATGTTTCGATTGATGAATTATTTTCTGGAACAGCTGTAATATCATTCCAGCTAGCATCATTAATTCTAGCATTATCACCACGTCCAGCACGTTTGTACTTATCGTAGTTCTTTGTATAGAAATTTAATAATGTTTCATTAACTTGTAAACCAGCTTGTGTTAATCCGTCTTTTGGAGTAACTGGAGGTTGTGGGTTTTGAACTTGAGCAGAACCTTTACCACCGTATGCAGGATCAATTGATGAAACGCTGAATAAACTAACTTTGTTTCCTTTTTTAAGAGGTAAAGCATTATTATCATTCTTTAATAATGTTGCACCTTCAGCTTCAATATCACTGACAGTCTTTTTGCCTTCAGCAAATAATTCTTTTAAGTTGTTAAATTTTGATTTGTAATATTCTTTATCTTGATTGCCATCGCCTGTTTCAACTTTTTCGAAAGTTTTTTCTCCAAAGAAGTTATTAATAGCAGTTACGTTTTCATTAGCAATAGCTGTACCAACAGCTAAAATACCCATTAAAACAGTTGTTGAGACAACGCCAATTTTTGCGAATAAAGCTTTCTTTTTCATTATTTTTCCTCGCTTTCAACTGTAGTTTCTTCAATAACTTTTTTTGTTTGTGGAATAAATACATTAGAGATTCCGCAAATTGTTCCTACAGCAAATAAAATTGTTGTGACAATAAATTCTGTTGAGAAGTGATCTAAGTCAATTCCAACCATAACGACAGATACATAGTAGTAAACTGCGTATACGTAAAATAGTAATGATAAGAAAATTGTTCCACCGATGACATACGATGCAATGGTGTACTTCTTAAATACTACACAAACTGTTGATAAAACAGCACCGATTAATAAGAAAGAAAATGCAACATAGTTCATTTCGTCTGTTCCATTAAAGCAACTAATGTAAACAATTGCTGTTATAATGTAGAGTACGATTAAACCTAATGTAAACCAGAAACCAACTGATTTATCTTTCTTAAGTTCTTCAAAAAATTTCATACGTTCTCCTTTTTTTGAATTTATATAATACACTTAGTCAAAGCCAAGTTTATTACCCTACTTTTCCCAGCTCTTACTGCTTCCACCATTTACCATGATGTAGCTTCTATCTTTTGAGCTGACTTTGCAAATTTTTCCTGAATCCTTAAGATTTCCGCTAACGACTTCGATATCGTTAACATTTTCCATTTTGATTTTGAATTTGAAGATTTTATCTCCTTTTTTAGTAGCAACTAATTTTCCATTTTGATAAAGAGATACTTCTTTTTGATTTGTATAAACCTTAACTTCAGTTTTGTTGCCCGTTCTATTTACAAAACGCTTTGAGCACAAATGAATAAATGGTTCCTCGCTCCAGTAAGCTTTATAAGCATAAAATGAATCTTTTTTAGTTTGCCTATCAAATGTAACTAAGCCTTTATGATTCATTCCAGGTTCGCCGCCTTGATTTCTTCCATCAGCTGCAAAATCGAACATGTTCCAAACGTGTGTTGCCCATAAATAAGGACGTTTATTGATAACATCAATCATCTTTTCGTGATAAATTGCCTGATATTCTTCAGTGTTATCACCTCTACGTGGATGTGCTGAATGCCATTTTGTCATAGCCTCTGCGCCATATTCGCTTAAGCCAATTGGAGAATTTCTATAGAATAAATGCCACATGTCACACACAAGACCTGTTACTCTTGTGATAGGTACGTACCAACCCCAATATAAATTGTAACTTGCTAAGTCGGTAATGTGTGCAATTCTGTTGAAGATTGTCATAACACTAAAGCATGCAATTGTTGTTAATCTGCTTGGATCTTCTTTATGACAATATTCATTTAGTTCTCTATGATGACGTCTAGTATCG
>CAUWDL010000075.1:0-5978 GCA_963557285.1 uncultured Bacilli bacterium
AATATATTTAATGAAAATTCAATTATTATCACAAAGCAAATAGCTGATAAAATTGGACTATCAAAAGGAGATATGATCACTATTGATCTAGATAATAAAGATACTTTTAAACAAGTAAGAATTACAGGAATTACTGATAACTATATAAATAACTATGTTTATATGGGTGAATCTGCTTATAAAAATTACTTTGGAGTAGAGAATAAAAATGCATATATTGTAAAAACTAATTTTAGTGAAGAAGCACTAAAAGAATATACGAGGGAATTGCTAAATAATAAAAATGTTACCTCAGTCGTTTCAACTAATGACATGAAAGTAACATATGATAATGTTTTAAATAATTTAACGTCGATAGTAATTATACTTGTTCTTTTAAGTGGTGCGTTAATTGCTGTAGTTATTTATAACTTAACTGATATTATTGTAAATGAACGAATAAAAGAAATCGCTACTCTTAGGGTAACTGGATATACAAGACGAGAAACGCTAAATTATATATTTAGAGAAGTTTTATTTATGTCAGCTATTGGCATTTTAATTGGATTAGCCTTAGGAGTTGGCTTACATCAATTTGTTATGTCTAGCATAACAAGCTTAGGCTTAAGATTTGGAATGTCAATTGAACCGTTAAGTTATTTATATACAATACTTTTAGCTTTTGGATTTGTGATTTTGACTGCTATTTGCTTCTATCCTAAAATTAAAAATATTCAAATGGCAGAAGCTCTAAAGTCCGTTGAATAATTAAGATAATAAATATTTTATTTCATCATCAGATAATGAAGTAATGTTTTCTGTTCCGTTTCTAATTACTTCTTCATAAAGTGCTCTTTTTGATTCTTGAAGATTGATAACTTTCTCTTCAATAGAATCATGCGCAACTAATTTGTAAACAGTAACTGGCTTCTTTTGACCTAATCTATGAGCTCTATCAGTAGCTTGGTCCTCAACTGCAAAGTTCCACCATGGATCAAGATGAATTACTGTATCTGCACCATAGAGATTAAGTCCAGTTCCACCAGCTTTTAATGATATTAGTATTACTTTTTGGTCTTCATTCTCGTTGAATTTGTTTGAAATATCTACTCTTTCAATTGCCTTAGTATCACCACATATATAAAGTGGCTTAATATTTTGAGATGAAAGCAGTTTTTGTAAGTGCTCAAGAACTGAAGTAAATTGAGAGAAGACTATGACTTTATGAGAGTTATTAATACAATTATTTATTAAATCAATCGTATATTCAAGCTTACTTGAAAGCTCATCATAATTTTCAATAAACATAGATGGATCTACACAAATTTGTCTTAATCTAGTGAGCGCTGCAAGAATAGCGATTTTATTTGTTGGATCTTCGTTCATGGATTGTTTTGTATTTTGAATATATGCATTATAAAGTTCACTCTGCTTCTCAGACATTAAAATATTAACTATTTCTACGGTCTTTGGCGGCAAATCGTTTAAAACGTCTTTCTTAGTTCTTCTTAAAATAAATGGAGTGATTTTAGCTAATAATTTATTTTTTGCCTCATCATTTCCTTCATCGAATGCGTTAGAATACTCTTTATTGAAATTTGTCTCGCTTAAAAGGTAATTTGGCATTAAGAAATCAAAAATAGACCATAAATCAGTTAATGCGTTTTCTATTGGGGTTCCTGTTAATGCAAATCTTGAAGTCGCATCTAATTGTTTAACAGCTTGAGTTTTCTTAGCAAATGAATTTTTGATATATTGAGCTTCGTCTAAACAGATAATTGAAAAATGAGTTTTTTTAAATTCATCTAAATCACTTCTTAATGAGTCATAAGATACAATTACTATATCTTTTGTGTTATTGCTAGACTCTAACTCTTTTATTCTAACCTGTTTAGAACCGTCAATAATGTGACATTTCGATTCGGGATCCCGTTTGTTAAATTCTGCTTTCCAATTGTAGATTAAACTTTTTGGACAAATAATTAATGTTGGTGAATTTTCTTTAATTAATGTTCTAAAAGAAATGAATTCGAGTGTTTTTCCAAGTCCCATGTCATCTGCTAAAACACCACTAAGGCCCTCTGAACTTAAAGCATAAAGCCATTTAACAGCGTCTATTTGATAAGGTCTTAATATTTTTTTAAGTCTTTCATCTATAGCGATCTCTATATTCTTAAAATTTTTAATATTGTTAATAATATTTTTTATTTGCTCATCAAAATTAATTTGAATATTTTTAGAATCGCTATATGACGCTAATTTAAAAACTTCATAGAAAGGTACTTGCGTGTTTGAGTTATAATCAGAGAGGTTTAATGAATCTTCGAACTGTATTAATTCATCTAATACGTCTTTGTTATCTAAAGATATAAAGTCGTTTTTAAGAAGTACGAATTTCTTCTTCTTTTTGTATGATGCAAGAATTTTCTTAAGTTCCTCGGGAGAGTAATCTTGCGAAGAAATTTGAAGTTCAAGCCAATTTTTATTTGATTTAGCAGCAACGCTAATTCCTGAAAGCTTTCTTCTTTTCATTCCGAGGATTTCATCACTTAGATAAACGTTTGCTAATTCCTTTATTCTTGAAAAGTCTGATTGAAGGAGTGTGTTCAAAACCTCTAAATCTTTTTCTTTTCCGCTCTCTTTAAAACCTAATTCCTGCAATCGTATGTTATATTCTAATATTAAACTTTTATAAAATTTGTTATTAATATTTTCTCTATTAATTAACTCATTTTCCATCAAATAATCAGTTTTAAAAATTATCGTTTTTTGCATATCTAAAGAAATATATAGATTAATAGTTAGTTTTGAATCGCTTTTTGAAATAAATTTTGGTCTAATTGCTTTTTCTAAAAATGTATTAAATTCAGGGCTTACAATATCTTTGATGATGCTAAGATCATAATTAGAATTAATTGCTAAAGAATAAATTTTTGCTTGCGCTTCATTTTCAAAATTTAAGGTGACACAGTCTCTTTTTTCATTAAAAAATACAACTAATCTATTTGCAGATTGAATATAATTTGATATTGACTGTTTAAAATGAGGTTCATACTTTATATCACCGTTTTCACTATAAAAAACACTTGCTTGTATAGCGTCATTACTAACGTTAAAGAGTAAATCATTAAAAAATATTTTTGATCCTTTGTAGATGTTAATTAAATCTATAGCAGTAGAATTCTTATAAAGAGCGATTTTTGTAGATTTAAAATAATTGAAGTTAAATTTTTTTAGATAAGGAATGGCTAAAATAGCTTGCTCATTAAGATTAGAGTCGCACAATTTGATATTTAAATTTTTTCCAAATTTAACTGTTTCTTCATTATCGTATTGATCTAAAAACGTCTGAATGTTTTTGATTATATATGGCTTATCTATACCGATTTTCTGCTTAATCTCGATAGAATCTGAATTGTATTTATTTTGATTAAAATATAATTCTATTGCTGCTTTTCTCGATGAGTATGAACTAGATAAATTTAAAAATCTTTGTTCATTATTGAGTGCTTCGATTTGAAAAGAGTTAAAATCTTCTCTTAATCTAGCTTTTGAAATTAATTCATTTAAAGATGCTGAGCTAAGAAAAGAACTAACAATATTTGATGGATTTTTAAATATATTTAAATAAAAATTTTTATCCTTAGCAAATATATCCGCTTCAGTTTTTCCGATTAATGTAAATAATAATATACGCTCATAATCAAGTTCTAATGCTTCATATTCTTGAAAATTTGATGATACTTTGAAGGAGTATAATAAATCTTGGTCAAAGTAAGTAGAATATTTTGCAATATAAGTAAGTGAGTCGTCCTGACTATTGTACTTTATTTGACAATCTTGTATTTTTACATCTCTATATCGATCAAATTTGTAAGTTAATTCTTCTTTATGCTTGTCGTAGAAATAAATTAAAAACATTAATGTCCCTCCATCATACTTGTAAATCCTAAATTTTTATATAAGTTGTAGTGATTGATAAAAGAGATAACGTATGAATTTCCGATGTTTGATAAAAAATATTTGTCTAACTTTGTTTTAGTTATAAAAGTCATTAAAAAGTCTTCTTTATGCAAAATGATATTGGATTCTGTTAAAAAATTTAAGACATCAATAATATTTGACTCACTATTGTTTATAGATTTATCAATGTCTTCTATTGACACTTTTTGTAGGAAATCCAAATTATTTTTAAAATCAAAACCTTGCTTGTTTAATAAAATTAATTGATTAAATTTAATAAAATTGGTAGTTTCAAGAATTTCTTTTTCAAATTCTTTTAGAGGAGAAAATAAAAATTTGCTGATAGGATTATCAAAGTATTTACATATTCTCTTATAAAGATTTAGACATTTTACTTTAGTAGAATCAATGAATTCTAAGAACATGTTTGGATAATTCGAAGCGATAAATTTATATATTTTTAAATTTAATAGATCGAATTCTTCATGGCTACTTGTGATTGTAAATATATTCTTTAAAAAAGAAATTCTAGTTGATACGTTTTCAAATTCAAAATTTAAATATGATTCATATTCATCTAAGTTTTTGTTTAGGATAACACATGAATTTAGATATGTTTCTAAAAAAGAAGATGATGAAATGGTCTTAAAAAAATTATTTTTATACAAAGTAGTAATGTAATTATTAGTAAAGAAAGCTAATTCTTTTTCATCAGGAGATTTATAGAAGTAGAATAACCATTTATCTACATTTAGTAAATTTTTATTTATATTTACTGCAAGATAATTTGAGAGTTCTTCGACAAATTGACGCCATAAACTTGGATATAAATTCAAAACTTTACCTAATATAGATAATTTATTTGAGTCTATGTGATTATAATCATTAAGCATGTTATTAATAATTTTTTTTGAAAAAATGCGCATGTAATCTGCTTTTTTTATGGACTTAAATTCGACATTAAAAAAATAAAATAGATTTACTAGGTAATTTGACATATCAAAATAATCACTTTCATAAATTGTAACTAGACAATTAATGATGGACTCTTTCGAATATTTTAAAAATAAATCATACAAACTTGAGTAAAATTGATTTTGGTATTTTAAATATAAGTTAGTTCTAAAAATTGCATTTCTAACAATGTCCATATCGACTTCCTTCTCATCTGATATGTCATTATTTTTTAAAACTAATAATCCTGCTACAAGGTGCTTACAAAGGCGGGTAGAACCACAATCACAATAGTGGTTAACAAGTTTCCCTTCACTACTAAAAGTTAGGTTACAATAGATTTTCCTTTCTTTTTCTTTAAAAGAAAAACAACTGTTATGCTTTGTTATTACTTCCTTAGTGACTTTACCATCTTTATAAAGTTTTTCGCCTTCGCTATAAATGTCATTTGACACGTTTCTTAATAAAATATCAAAATTGTTCATAAATAAAATAATAAATATTAATATCGACAATTACCATAAAAAAGAAGATATTTTTTGAATAAATTAATCTAAAACAATATAATAGTTGATTATGAATGCTATTGGTATCAGTGCGATATGCTTGAGTTTGGTTTTTCTTGGGACTACATTAGGCGGTTCTCTAGTTTTTTTCTTTAAGAAGAACTTTTCTAAGAGAACAAGTTCAATGGTTATTGGACTTGCAAGTGGCATTATGATTGCGACATCCTTTTTTGGCCTTTTACTTCCTTCTATAGAAAAAGGCCAAGAGATTTACGGTGAGAAAATGGCTGCACTCCCAGTATGCATAGGCTTTATTTTAGGTGGCCTTTTATTATACATTCTTGATAAAGTAATTCCTCATTTTCATAAACTAGGAAGAGAAGAAGGGATAAAAACTAACAAAATAACAACTAGAACTAAGTTTATTTTGGCTGTTACTCTACATAATATTCCAGAAGGCATTGCGGTTGGCTTAGTGTGTGGTATGGCTTTTCAAGCAACTGATATTGATGCTGCTTATCTTTCAGCTTTAAGTCTTGCGCTTGGTATTGCAATTCAAAATTTACCAGAAGGTGC
>CAUWDL010000076.1:0-5937 GCA_963557285.1 uncultured Bacilli bacterium
TTTAAATTGAATTTTCTATACTAATAATCTATGATTATTAAGTATATTCGAGGTTAATTATGATAACTATTTCAATAATTGGTGTCGACCCATATTTAGTCAGACAAATTTCAAAAGCGATGACGGCTAAAATAGCTGCACTTTATGAAGTCTCAAAGGATGAGATTAATTTCTATGCACCTGAATGTTTATATATTCATGATGGCGTTGAACAAAATACTTGGAACGTACTTGTTAAAGTAAATGCTCCATTAAAAGTTAAAGTTCTAGAAGCTGATGCGGTAAAAGTAATAAGAGAATTTATGAAAGATGCATGTATAAATTTAGCTATTGAATTCTATTATTATTCACAAGATAATCGTTACGAATTTATTGATGATACACAACCAAGATTTATGACAGAAACAAATTCATTTGAGATGGTAGATGAAGAAGAAATCGATGAATGCGATGACGATTGTGAGTCTGGTGAAGAACCATATTTAGGCGATATTTTTGAAGATTTTAATAAAAAAATGAATGGGGAGGAATAATTTATGAGTTCCATTTATGATTCATGTTTTCAAGTTTTAAAAACAGTTTTACATGACAAAATAATGTTTGCAGTTTCTTTAAAAAAACATTCTCACTCAATTAAAAAAGATGAATTTCAATCTGTTTCTTCTTTATGTGGTTTATTTTTAAGAAATTATTACTTTATTACAACTTTAAGTGAGGCTATTCTAAAAACAGATCAAGAAGAACCAAAAATTTATTTAGGTTTAGCCTATGTTAATAATGATATTAAGCATATCGTGGATAAAAATGAAACATATGCGTACCTAACAAAAAAATTAGCTTTATACCAAATTAAATTTACTGATGAAGTAAAACAAAAAATGGAAATTTCTTGTAAGGATAAGAAGACATTTTTAAAAGAAACTTTTGGATTCTCTGGGAAAAAAAGTGGCTTTAAATTTCTCGCATCTAGAAATAATCTTCCTGAATGGGTTGTTACAACTTTATTAAAACAATATGATAAGGAAATCGCTATTCGTTCAATTAATGCGATGACAAGAATGCCTAGACAATTTGTTTCATTAAACAAAGTATTATTACCTGTTCCACCAGTGGAGTTTGAACGCGATTATAAACTTGTTGATGAGAATGCATATGAATTTCAATCAACATCAAGTGTAAGAAAAAATCAATTTGTTAGAACAGGTGAAGCTTTGCCTATTCAACTTGCTGAAGTTGATTTTGCTAAACATTTACCAGATTTAAAAGATTCATTTATAACATTATTCTTTGAGGATAAAAATGGTTTTTATCCATTGCTTTTAAATAAATATTTAAAGAACAATAAGGTATCAATTATTGCTCAATCTCAAAGAAATAATCCTGAACTTTTCAATAAAATAAAGAACGAAAGAAAAGAAGGATTAGATATTTACGAAAGCACAGAAAGTGGAATTTGCACACATTTAAGTGAAAAGCAAAATTTGCTTATTTTTATGCCAAAATCAAGCAATTTAGAACTTCTTAGAAGAACACCTGAATATGGTATTTTATTTGATACAAATCAATTAGATTCTATTATTTCTAATGAATTAGAAGAACTTTGCGATATAACTCAATATGTTGAAGAAGGTGGTTATTTAGCTTATTGTGTTCCAACATTCAATATTAAAGAAACAATGATTATCACAAAAGAATTTTTAGAAAAACATAAAGAATTCCAATTAGAAAACGATAAAATTTATTTCCCATACGAAAAAGAAAATAGTGTATTCTATTACGCTTTATTTAAAAGAAAGTAGTTTATGATCAGTCTATACAATTATACGTTACCAAAGCTTGAAGAACATTTAATGGAACGTGGCGAAAAGAAATATCGCGCTACGCAACTTTTTAAGTGGATTTATGAAAAAAGAGTTATTTCATTTGATGAAATGAGTGATGTTTCCAAAAAATTTAGAGACATTTTGAATTCTGAATATGAGTTAAAAAAGCCATCTATATTTTTAAAACAACAATCAAAAGACGGCACTATAAAATTATTATTAGAACTCGAAGACGGTAATAAAGTTGAAACAGTTTTAATGAGATATAATTATGGAAATGTTGCCTGTGTTACTAGTGAAGTTGGATGCAATATGGGCTGCTCTTTTTGTGCAAGTGGGTTGCTTAAGAAGAAGAGAAATCTTGAAGTAAAAGAATTAGTTGGTCAAATTCTTGTTCTCGATGATTTATTAAGAGATGAAGGAAATGATGAACGAATCACCCATGTTGTTGTTATGGGCACAGGTGAGCCTTTTGATAATTATGATAATGTATTGGACTTTATTAAAATTTTGAATCATCCTTATGGCTTTGCTATCGGAGCACGTCATATCACTGTTTCTACTTGTGGCATAGTTCCAAAAATATATGAATACGCTAACGAAGGAATACAAATAAATTTAGCTATTTCATTACATGCTCCTAATAATGAAATTAGAAATAAAATCATGGCGATAAATCATACTTATCCTATTGAGGAAGTCATGGAAGCTGTAAGATATTATGAAAAAACCGCAGGAAGACGTGTTACTTTCGAATATATTCTTTTAAAAGGTGTTAATGACACAAAAGAATGTGCTTTAGAATTATGCAAATTAATTAAAGGTACTTTGGCCTATGTTAATTTGATTCCATATAATCCTGTAAATGAAATGAAATATCAACGTAGCGAAGATAAAAGTGTTCATGCGTTCTTGGATGTTTTAATGAAAAATGGGGTTACAGCAACTATTCGTAAAGAATTTGGTACAGACATTGATGCTGCTTGCGGACAATTAAGGGCTAAGAATGAGCACAAAGAGATTTAATGGAAGTTTTAGCTGCAAGACAGATATTGGTAAAATACGTGTAGCTAATGAAGATGAAACAAAAGCAATTCTTAACAGTTCAGGAAATGCTCTTTTAATGGTCGCTGATGGCATGGGCGGACATAATAAAGGCGACTATGCATCTAAAGAGACTGTTAATATAGTTTCTCAAGCCTTTAAAGATAAAAAAGGCTTTTTTAGCATGTTTGATGCTGTTAGCTTTCTTAAAAGAATATTAAAGATGGCTAATGGTAAAATATATAGAGTGCAAGATGAAGATCCTATGTATAAAGGAATGGGAACCACATTAAATTTAGTTTTAATCTATAAAAATAAATTAATTTGTGTTAACTGTGGCGATAGTAGAACATATTGGGTTAAAAACGGAAAATTAGAACAAATAAGCGAAGATCAAACATATGTTAATTTCTTATTGAAGAGTGGACAAATCACTAAAGAACAAGCTTTAGTTCATCCTGAGCGTCATGTTTTAACTAACGCTATAGGTTTATTTCCTTCACTAAGTTTAGATATTAAAATTCTTAAATATAGTGGAGAAAAAATTCTATTATGCAGCGATGGTCTTTATAATAATGTAAGCGAAAAAGATATATTAAATATATTAAACACTAATTTAAATACAGAAGAAAAAGTAGAATCTTTAATTAATTTAGGAAATTATAATGGAGGCACTGATAATATGTCTCTAGCGCTTTGGGAGTCTATAGATGATTAGAGTTAATGATTTTATAGGTGATAGATATAAAATTGTTAGTGAATTAGGCCATGGCGGAATGAGTGACGTATTCGAAGCTCGCGATATAATATTTAAAAGAACAGTTGCTATTAAAATTATTAAGTTTGAATTCGCTAATAAAATAGAGAATTTAATTCGCTTCCAAAACGAGGCAAGATTTTCTGCAGCTTTTTCGCATCCAAATATAGTAAAAATTTACGACTATGGTGAATATAACAATTTGCCATATATCGTAAATGAATATATGAAATGTCAAACTTTAAGAGATACATTGAATTATAAGAAAAGTTTGAGCCTTAACGAAACATGCCAAATAATGCTTCAACTTTGTGATGCTGTCATTGAAGTTCATTCTAAAAATATCATTCATAGAGATATAAAACCACAAAATATTTATTATGGTAGTGATGGAACTATAAAACTTAGTGATTTCGGTATAAGTGTTTTATTAAATTCGCCATTAAATGTTAATGAAAATAAGAAGGTAATGGGAACGGTACAATATTTAGCACCAGAATTAGTGTATGGAAAGAAATGTTCGTTTCAAAGTGATATTTATGCGATGGGCATCACTTTTTACGAACTTTTAACAGGACAAGTTCCTTTTGATGGAACAAACGTTAATGAAGTTGCTTATATGCAAGTTAACGATGATATGCCAAGTGCTCTTAGTATCATTCCAACTTTGCCTAAAGAAGTTGATAAAATTATACAAAAAGCAACTGCAAAGGAACAATGTGACCGATATAAAACTGTTATAGAGATGAGACATGATATTTTATCTTTATATAAAAATAAAAAGCTTATAAAAAAGAAATCAAATTTCTTTATTAAATTATTTGGATTGAGTAGGAATTAAAAATGAAAAAAGTAGAAGTATCACCATCAATATTATCAGCAAATTTTATGCATCTTGAAGAAGAAATAATTGATGTTAAAAATGCTGGAGCAAAATACCTTCATTTTGATGTTATGGACGGCCATTTCGTTCCGAATATTTCATTTGGATCAACTGTTTTAAAACGGATTTCAAAAGAACATTTACTTATAAATGATGTTCATTTAATGATATCAGATCCATTTAAATATGTTGATGATTTTATTAATTGCGGGGCTGATATTATTACATTTCACTATGAAGCTTTAAATAGTGATCAAGAAATTATTAACTTAATAACTCATATTAAAAACAAAGGGTGTAAGGTAGGTATTTCAATTAAACCAGCAACACCTGTATCTAGCGTTGAAAAATATCTTAAAGATGTTGACTTAGTGCTTGTGATGAGTGTAGAGCCTGGCTTTGGTGGACAAAAATTTATGAGTAATGCTCTTGATAAAATATCAGAACTATCAAAAATTAAAAAAGATAATAATTTTTCGTATTTAATCGAAGTAGACGGTGGAATCAATGCTGAAACTGGAAAAAAATGCATAAATGCAGGAGTTGATATTTTAGTTGCTGGCTCTTATATATATAATAAAGATAATAGAGAAGAAGCTATTCGAAACTTAATAGGAGATTAATATGAGTATCCAAATTTGCTTTATTATATTTTTGATTGTAGGACTACTTTTTATAGCTGGTACATTATTTACACAAATTACATCTTTTAATCGTACTGGAGCAAAAAAATTTAAATTTTATACTTATTTGCCATTCGAATTAACTACATACAATGGAAATATAATTCAAAAAACAATGACTATAATTGTTAAAAATTTCGGGGAAATATCTTTATCTATTGCGATGTTGATGTTTGCACTATATGCACAGCAAAATGGTGGAGATATGATGGCTGCTTACATTCTCTTTGCAGTTTATACTCTATCAATGTTTTCATTTTGCATTTTAAAAGAATTGAAGTTATCTAGATATACAGCTCATATGTTTGCGACAACTTTTTATGTTGCTTGTACAATTTTGCTATTATCTCTATATATATTCTTTTTTACTAATGATCGTTATAACTTTGGCAATGGTATTATAAATAAAGGAGTTCAAATAGCAAATTTTGTTTGCGCAATTGTGCTACTGATATTTGAATTTGTATTGATGCTAAATAAATATTATAAAAATTGGTTTAAGATGGTAAAAGTTGATGCTGAGACATACAATAGACCAAAATATTGTTATTTAGCAATTGTTGAATGGGGTACTTATTTAAATTTAATTCTTAGTTTTTTACCGGTTGCAACTATATTATTCTGTAAGATATAAATGTTAAAATAATAACTCTACAATAAAAAAGCTTCCGTTTATTCGGAAGCTTTTATTAATTTGATTTAAGTGATTTGTTGAGAGTACGATAAGCACGAGCACTCATTCTAACT
>CAUWDL010000077.1:0-5861 GCA_963557285.1 uncultured Bacilli bacterium
ATAGAGAACTACTTAATGTTTTAACGGTACAGATGGCGCGTTACGCAAAAGAAATATTTATTTCTAGAGTAATGTTCATAAAACAGATTAATGATGTTTTAGAAAATGTTTTTAAAGAAATATCATTAAGAGATGAATCACTTAAAATTAAATATTTAGCAATTGTTAAAAACACTGATAAATACGAGGAAGAATTTTTAAAAATTTTTGATAAAAATCTTGATAACGATATTAAACGTAAGTCGACAACATCTGGTATTCAAAGAGAGGATTTTGAGCTTTATATAAATGATAGAAATTTAGCGCTATATGGCTCACAAGGTGAAAATAGAATGGCAGTAATAGCTCTAAGATTATCACCTTACTTCTTAGTGAAAGATGAAAGGAAAAAACCTGTTGTAATTTTAGATGATGTTTTGAGCGAGTTAGATGAAAAGCATGAGGAAAGATTATTTCGATTTTTATCTAAATTTGAACAAGTATTTGTAACAAATACAAAAAGAAGTGAGTATTGCAAAGAAAATTATTATATTTGCAACGAAAATACAATTATGAAGGAGTAGAAAAAAAGATGGATGAAAAAGAGAAAAAAGTAGTTCAAACTGAAGCTAAATCTGATGAAATAGTCAATGATAAAATTGATGAAGCAGAAGGTTTTGGTGAGCAAGAAAAAAACATCGATGGAAAAATTTCTGATGAAATTATTGATGTTAGCAACGAAGCAGAATTAGAAAAAGGCGATGTAAATTATACCAGTGATAACCTCACTGTTTTAGATGGGTTACAAGCAGTAAGAGTTCGTCCAGGAATGTATATCGGATCTACTTCTTCGACTGGACTTCATCATTTGGTTTGGGAAATTGTTGATAACGGAATCGATGAGGCTTTAGCTGGATATTGCGACACTATTACTGTAACAATTAATCCTGGAGATAGTGTTACTGTCACAGATAATGGTAGAGGTATTCCTGTTGATGTAGTCAAAAAGACAGGACTAAGCGGTGTAGAAACAGTTTATACAGTTTTACATGCTGGTGGTAAATTTGGCACCGATAATGTCTATAAAGTTAGTGGCGGCTTGCATGGTGTTGGTGCGTCTGTTGTTAATGCTTTGTCAAGCTATGTTGAAGTAACTGTCCATAAAGATGGTGGTTCTTATTTTATAAGATTTGAAAATGGTGGCCACGCTGTAGATAGACTAAAGCGAATTGGCGATTGTGAAGATCATGGAACAACTGTTACGTTTAAACCGGATCCAACTATTTTTAAAGAAACAACTGTTTTTAACTACGAAACAATTAAAAATAGATTAAGACAAATGGCATTCCTTAACAAAGGCATTACCATTATCTTACGTGACGAAAGAGTTACACCAGCATTACAAGACAAATTCAAATTTGATGGTGGCATTAAAGAATATGTGCATTATATTAATAGAAATGCAAATGTCATAATTCCTGAAGTTATTTATTGTGAGGGTGCGCAAAAATATGATGATTTAGGTAATGAAGAATTAATTTATTGTGAAATCGCGTTCCAATATACCTCAGGATATAACCATAACGTTTATTCTTATTGCAATAACGTATCTACCGGTAATGGCGGAACACATGAAGAAGGATTTAATCTCGCTTTAACAAGAGTATTAAATAATTATGCTCGTGATAATAAATTCCTTAAAGATAGTGACAAAGAGAGAATTACTCTTGATGATTGCCTTGAAGGAATTACAGCAATTATAAGTGTTAAGCATCCAAACCCTCAATATGAAGGACAAACAAAAGGAAAATTAGGAAACCTTGAAGTTAAGAAAATTGTATCTAACATTTTCGGCGATCAATTGAATAGATTCTTATTAGAACATAAAGATATCGCTACAACGATAATGCATAAAGTTAAAGCGGCTTATGATGCTAGATTAGCTGCACGTGCTGCTAGAGAAAATATTAGAAGAAAAACTGGCTTAGAAATTACTACATTACCAGGAAAATTAAGTGATTGTTCAAGTAATAATCCTGAAGAATGTGAATTATTTATTGTTGAAGGTAATTCTGCTGGTGGCAGTGCAAAACAAGGTAGAGATCCAAGAACTCAAGCGATTATGCCATTAAGAGGAAAAATCCTTAATGTTCAAAAAGCTCAAGCACACAAAATTTTTGATAATGCAGAAATCGGCAATATGATTAGCGCAATCGGTGCTGGTTTCGGAGAAGATTTCGATATTTCCAAAATTAGATATCATAAAATCGTCATTATGACAGATGCTGATGTTGATGGATCGCATATTAGAATTTTACTTCTAACTTTCTTCCATAGATTTATGAAACCATTAATCGACCACGGCTATGTTTATATTGCTCAACCACCATTATATAAAGTTGAATATAAAGGTAAAGCTTATTATGCGTATAGCGATGAGCAGTTGAATGTTATTAGAAAAACACTTGATTTAAAGCCAGGTTATCCTTATCAAAGATATAAAGGACTTGGTGAAATGGATCCAAAACAACTTGAGGAAACTACAATGGATCCAAAAGAAAGAAAAATGCTTAGAGTTACTGTTGAAGATGCTGCAGCAGCTGATCAAGTATTTAACGATCTTATGGGTGAAGATGTTGAACCACGTTCTTCATTCATTGAGAATAATGCAAAGTTCGTTAAGAACCTAGATATTTAAAAAAGGGGGTATTTGCATGGAAAACGAAGAAAAAAAGTTAAATAATAACGAGCAAAACGATTGTAATGATAATGATATCGATAAAGAACAAGATGAAATTAATCAAGAAAACGCTGAACTCGAAGCAGGTATTGTCCCTTCATTAGTTGATACTGAAATCGTTGATCAAGTTCAAGGAGCGTTCCTTGATTACGCAATGAGTGTTATTGTTAGTAGAGCGATTCCTGATGTAAGAGATGGTTTAAAACCAGTCCATAGAAGAGTATTGTTCGGAATGGCTGACGGTGGCTATACACCCGATAAACCATTTGTAAAATCTGCTAAAATCGTTGGTGATGTCATGGGTAAATACCACCCACATGGTGACTCAGCAATTTATATGACGCTTGTAAGAATGGCTCAACCATTCTCTATGAGATATTGCCTAGTCCAAGGTCATGGTAACTTCGGTTCTATGGATGGCGATGATCCAGCTGCAATGCGTTACACTGAATCAAAGATGGCAAAATTATCATTAGAAATGGTTCGTGACATGAATTCGAATACAGTTGATTTTGTTCCTAACTATGATGGTAGTTTGGAAGAACCAAGCGTACTTCCTTCTAGATTCCCTAACCTTTTAGTTAATGGCAGTGATGGTATTGCTGTTGGTATGGCAACAAAAATGCCACCACACAATTTAACTGAAATAATCGACGGCATTAATTATTTAGCGCATCATAAAGATTGCTCAATCGAAGAATTAATGACTATCGTTAAAGGCCCAGATTTCCCAACTGGCGGCATTATCTATGGTCTTGGCGGAATTAGAGATGCTTACACTACAGGCCGTGGAACCTTTAAATTAAGAGGAAAAACAGAGATTAAAGAAGAGCCAAATGGTAAATCGAAAATCATTATTAAAGAAATTCCTTACCAAGTAAATAAAGCCAATTTAGTCGCAAAGATTGGTGAATTAGCTAGAGATAAAGTTATCGATGGAATCACTTCCATTAAAGATTTTTCAAAAACTGATGTTAATGTTGAAATTGAATGTAGAAGAGATGCTGTTCCACAAGTTATTCTTAATCAATTATTTAAAAACACTCAACTTGAAGTAAGCTATGGCGTAATAAATTTATGTATTGTTGACGGTGCGCCAAGAGTTCTAGGCTTAAAAGATTTGATGAATTATTATCTAGAATTCCAAATCAAGGTTATCGAAAGAAGAACAAAATTCTTAAAAGAAAAAGATGAAGCTAGAAAGCATATTGTTGATGGCTTGTTAAAAGTTCATGACATTTTGGACATTAAGAAGCCTGGCGGAAAAGAAAGTCGCGATGAATTTATTGACATGGCAACAACAAGCGCTAATCCAACTGAATTTGCAGAACGCTTACAATCAAGATATGGCTTCTCAGAAATTCAAGCTAAAGCTGTAGTTCAAATGACACTTGGTAGATTAACTGGATTAGAAACTTTAAAACTCGAAGACGAAAAAACAACACTCGAAACTAATATTGCAAACTATAATTTTATTCTTTCTTCAAGAGAGAATTTACAAGATGTTGTTTTGAAAGAGTTAAATGAAATTAAAGAAAAATTCGGAGATGAGAGAAGATCTCAAATCTCGAGTCAAATTCTATCTATTGATGATGAAGATTTAATACCAGAAGATGATTTAGTTATTACATTAACTCAAAAAGGCTATATTAAGAGAGTTTCAACAACAGAATTTAAGACTCAAAATCGTGGTGGAACTGGTGTTAAAGGAATGAGTGTCTATAATGATGATGAAGTTATTATGACGATTTATTCAAAAACACATATGGATTTATTATTCTTCACTAATTTTGGACGTGTCTATAGAAAAAGAGGGCATGAAATTCCTGAATATACAAGAACAGGTAAAGGAATCCCAGTTATCAACCTCCTTAATTTAGATAAAGATGAAAAAGTTGTTTCTATCATTAACGTCAAAGATTATGAAGATAAATATCTCTTCTTTGCAACAAGACAAGGTATTGTAAAGAAAACTAGCTTAGATGAATTTAAGAGAATTAATGTTAACGGTAAATATGCTATTACATTTAAAGAAGGTGATAATTTATTAGATGTAAAAGTTACTGATGGCTACTCTAAAATCTTGTTAGCAAGCGATGAAGGAAAACTTTGTATGTTTGAAGAAACTGATGTAAGAGAAATGGGTAGAACTGCAAGCGGTGTCAGAGGAATAAGACTTGAAAACGGAGCTCAATTAGTAGATTTATCTACAAGTCAAAGCGGTGACAAGGTATTTGCGCTAAGTGAACTTGGCTTAGGAAAGATTTCTAATATTGAAGATTATAGATTAACTAAGCGTGGCGCAGGCGGTGTTATTACTATTAAAATCAGCGAAAAAACCGGAAAACTTATCGGTATGAAAGTTATTAAAGGCGATGAGGATTATATCGTTATCACAAATAATGGACAAGTAATACGTTCACCGATTGAACAAGTTAGGATTTGTGGTAGAAATAGTAGTGGAGTTAAAATTATTAATTTAAAAGAAAATGAAAAAGTTTCTAGCTTCACAATTTTACCTCCTGAAGAAAAAGTAGAAGAAAATCTAGACTCTATAGAAGAAAATATAAATACTGAGTCTAGCCATGAAGAGGTTAACACTTCTGAAGAAGAATAAAAAAACATGCAAAAACCTACTAAAATAGATGTTTTCTTATATTCTAGTAAGTCTAATTTCTTTACTTCTTCTGATCAAACTAAACTTAGAAGGTATTATAAAAATGGACTAGAGTTAAATAATATTAAATTTATCTCTAGTCCGATAGATGATAACATCAAGCTTGTTCATTTTACGAAATTGAATGATTACAAAAAATTTAATTCATTCAAAAATAAAAAGTATCTCAAAATTGCTAATGTTTTCTTTACTGAAAAAGACAAAGGAAAACGTATTGTGCAAAAAACAATTAATAAAGATTCAAATAAAATTGAATATAAAATTTCAAGAAAAGATGTTGATGTTTTAAATGAATTTGATACTTTAATTGTCCCAACTAATTTGTGCAAAAAATTTCTTTTGATGGAAGGTGTGACTTGCAATATAGAAACACTTTTGCCTCCATTAAAACTTACAAAAGTTAATTTAGAACAATCTGAAATATCTGATGTAGCTTATATTTATTTTCATTTAGAAGATACAGCT
>CAUWDL010000078.1:0-5762 GCA_963557285.1 uncultured Bacilli bacterium
CAATTGTTGTTTTATCAAGAGCTTCAAGTGAAGGACTTGATTATAGTAAAGATCCTTCTTTAAGTGATCCATCTCAAGGCATTACAAATCCAATGCAATTAACAAAGGATGAAAAGGCTTTAATTAAAGAAGCTGAAGATAATTTTGATAAAGTTGTTGTTATTTTGAATTCAGTTTCTATGATGGAGATTGATGAATTAAAAAATGATCCAAAAGTTGACTCAATTCTTTGGATGGGAATCGCTGGAAACTATGGTGCTGATGGTGTTGCTGATATTCTTTCAGGAAAAGTTAGCCCAAGTGGTCATTTAACAGATGTCTACGCTAAAAATAGTTTAAGCGCTCCAGCAATGATGAACTTTGGTGACTACTCGTATGCAAATCCAGATAGCGATTTTACAAGAGTTCCAACAAGTGGCAAAAATAACA
This sequence comes from uncultured Bacilli bacterium, assembly GCA_963557285.1. Classification (GTDB taxonomy): domain Bacteria; phylum Bacillota_I; class Bacilli_A; order RFN20; family CAG-826; genus Onthovivens. Next base: position 430 of record CAUWDL010000078.1, read on the forward strand.
AATATGTTGTTGAAGCTGAAGGCATTTATACTGGATATAGATACTATGAAACTAGATACTATGATTTAGTAAAAGGACAAGGAAATGCTAATGGAAAAGCTGGTTCATCAAACGGACAAGCTTGGGATTATAAAAACGAAATTTCATATCCTTTTGGATATGGCTTAAGCTATACAACTTTTGAACAAACAATTAATAAGGCTCAAATTACTGGTAAAAAAGGACCACACGAAATGATCATTACATTAAGTGTTGATGTCACTAATACTGGTAAAGTCCCTGGAAAGAGTGTTGTTCAAGTTTATGGACATGCTCCTTATGAAAATGGACAAGTTGAAAAGAGTGCTATTCAATTAGTTGGATTTAACAAAACAAAAGTTTTAGAACCTGGAGAAAAACAAACTCTTACTATTGATGTTGACCTTCAAAATCTTGCTTCATGGGATAGCAAAGCAAAAGGTGGAAATGGCTCTTATGTCTTAGACGCTGGAAAATATTTCTTGTCAATTGGCAATGGTGCTCACGAAGCTTTAAATAACGTATTAGCTGCTGAAAATAAAACAACTAATGACCACATGACTGAAAACGGCGATAGTTCAAAAACTTATGAATTTACACTTTCTAAAAAAGACGAAGATACATTTAACGTTTCTAAAGCTGGTGTAACGGTTAAAAATTCATTAGAAGATTCAGATTATAATAAATTTAAAGAAGGTACAGTTACCTATCTATCAAGAAGTGATTGGAATGGAACGTATCCAATTGAATATAAAAATTTAGAAGCTACACCAGAAATGGTTAAGATTATCAATGGTGAAGTTTATACCCCAGAAACTAGTGATGAAATTGCTCCAAATGGAACAAAAGGCGAACTAAGTTTTGCTCAAATGAAGGATAGACCATTTAACGATCCTGCTTGGGATGAATTATTAAGCCAATTAGATATTGATGAAGCTCTTAATTTTATTTTAAATGGAAATAGAGCTTGGCAAACAATGGATTCAGTCGGCTTTAATGGCTCAATTATCACTGAAAATGGACCAAATGGTGTAGGTGATAGAAACTTTAAAACGTTATCATTTGATAATTTCCCTAAAGATAAAGATGGAAAACCAATTTATCCAGATTGGAAAATTTCAAAAGATGATAAAAATGCAAATTATGGAATGAGAACATTCCCATCAGCTACCGTTGTTGCTAGTACATTCAATAGTGAATTAGCATATCAACAAGGCAGATTAATGGGTAATGATGCGTTATTTGTTGGCTTACCAATCTTATGGGGCCCAAGTATGAATACACACCGTACAGGATACAATGGAAGAAATATTGAATATTATTCAGAAGATCCATATTTAACAGGTATCATGGGTATGGAATATTCAATTGGTGCTTTAGATAAAGGATTAATTGCTGCTCCAAAACACTTTGCATTTAACGATCAAGAAACTAATAGAGCTGGTGTTGCTCCATATACTACAGAACAAAGAGCTAGAGAAGTAGAATTAAGAGCATTCCAATTAGCATTCGAAGCAACAAAATACGACACCGTTGAAGCAAATGGTACAATTACAAATGATCGCGGATTACTCGGAGTTATGACTTCATTCTCCAAACTTGGACCAGTTGAATGCACTATGAATAAAGGCTTACTCACTGATATTTTAAGAGGTGAATGGGGATATAATGGTTATATTGTTAGTGATTTAAATGACGACTATGATCAATTACCTGATTGTCTTGCTGCTGGTATAACAAGTTGGGATACTGATAAAAAAGATCCAGCTGAAAAAGGATATTCATATGAGAAATTTAAGAATGATCCATTCTTAATTAATAAAATTAAAGATTCAGTACATCATAACTTATACGTATTAAGTAAGAGCAATTATATGAATCTTGTTAACTCATCATCAACCACAAAATGGAATTTAACATGGTGGAGAGGATGTTACATTGGCCTTATTGGCGTTAGTGCAGTCTTAGCAGTTGGCTTCCTTGGTGCAAATATTTGGCTTAACTTATTTAAAAAAGATAAACCAGAAGTAGAGGAGAAATAATTATGAAAGAAAAAATTAAAAAATTCTTCCGCTTAGGAACTGGTGCATATATTTCTTTATTAGGCGCTATTGTTGGACTTGTTGCAATGGTATTTGCAATCTTAAGTTCTAATTGCAATGGCTATGCAATAAATGAAATTGGTATGATTATTGCTTTTAGTATAATTGCTATATTACTAGTATTTGTTTCTATTTTCTTTAGTAAAAAACATGGAAATAGTTTCTGGCTCGTTTATTTACCATTACTAATTTCGGCTATTTTATTTGGAATTTGTTTCATTGTTGTCCTTAATGCTAGATCATATTTAATCGGAACATTATGGGCTACACAACTTGATGCAGGCAATCCTGATGCTGTTGCTGCAATGAATACAGGTGCTCCAAGCTTCATTATGTTTGTTATTTCTATGTTGATTACAACAGTTGGCAGTTTCTTTAGCTTTGTTTCTAAAAAGAATATTAAAGTAGAAAAAACAACAGTTGAGTCAATTGACTAATACAAATATTTAAAAGTTAAAAGATGAACGTATAAAACGTTCATCTTTTTATATGCTTAAAATATTTAAAATTATTCATATACATTCTAATCAAAAAAGAATAAAATTCACTTTGTGCTTATGAATAAGAAATTTTTTAAATCTTTATTAATATCTCTTCTTACTGGGTTAGCAGTTGGTCTTGTAGTTGGTCTATATCAATTTATATTACCTTATGTAGTTAAATTTAGTAATGATGTTTTTGCTTCAAGAGACTGGTGGGTTATAACTTTAAACGTAATTGGAATTCTATTTTTAGGATTCTTAAATTTTTATATATTAAAATTAGCACCATCGATTGATTCAAGCGGCATTATTGGATTAAATTTAAATATTAAGAGAGATGAAGATATTAAATGTATTAAAGAATTACCTTTAATGATAGTGAATTCATGTGCATCAAGTTATGTGATGATGCCTTTAGGTAGTGAAGGGCCATCAATTACGCTTGCAGGTAAAACTGCTGCACTTATAAATAAATTATTTAAAGTGAATGATAAAGAGAATGTACAAATAGCATGTGGAGCTGGATTTGGAGCTGCTTTTATATCACCTTTATCAGGCTTTTTCTATTCTTTTGAAGAAGAGCTGCATAAAATTAATTTAAAAACTTTTTTAAGAGCGATAGTGACAATGCTCGGTATGTTTACTTTAATTGTTTTTTTAAATCAACATCATTCTATGGGATTTGAAGAATTGAGTATGCTTAATATAGAAGATTCGCTAGTTTTAATAGTTGTTTTTTTATTAATAATAATTGTTGCTCCTTTATATTTATTCATCGTGCAAAAGATAAAGGAATTTTATTTAAAACATGAAAATAATGTTGTTATAAAATATCGTGGATTTTTATTCTTTGCTTTGATGATAATTTTAGGATACACATTAACACCATTAGTAGGCAATGGTGATAAAATAATTAGTCTATCTTTAACTTTAAATACATGGTACGTATTTATATTATTAATTTTATTTAGAATTTTAATGACTGGAATGATGGGTACTGGAAAAGTGAGTGGTGGTTTGATTATTCCATCATTAGCAATTGGAGCTTTAGTAGGAGGATTATCTTCTCTTAGTCTAGAAAATATGAATCCATCTTTATATGATAATAGAGAATTTATTATTCTTCTTTCTATGTGTATGTTTTTTGCTTTTATTAGTGAAGCACCATTAACTTCAATCACCTTGTTTTATTCAAATTTAGTCTATTCAACTAATTCTTTTAATGTATTTAATAAAGTAACATTATTGGGTGCAATATTAATTATTATGACTTATTTAGTTGCTAAAGTAATTAACAGCACCCCTTTGTATGACATGTTGACAGAAGTTCAAGAAAAACATTTACAATGTGTGGAATTAGCTAAATAGAATATTTAATCAATATTTGCATAGTATTTTAAAATATATTTATAATTTTTATTTTTAATAAAAAACTCTAAGTCAAGAATTGCAACATTGAAGTGCTAACTTTCTTTATTTTGGCAATAATATTATATATAATATTAACATTGAGTTGAGGGAAGAAACTATGGCAAAGTATGATGTTATTATTGTTGGCGCTGGTCCATGTGGAATTTATTGTGCTTACGAATTAATGAGCAAGGATAAAAATCTTAAGGTCCTTTTAGTAGATAAGGGTAAAGATATATATCATCGTACATGTCCTGTTTTAGAAGGAAAGATCAAACAGTGTCCACAAGACATTTATGGAAATAGTGGATGCTATCCATCATGTTCAATGACAAGTGGATTTGGTGGCTGTGGTGCTTTTAGCGATGGTAAATTTAATATCACTAATGAATTCGGTGGTTGGATGGATGAATATCTTGATAAAAAAGAAGTCATCGACTTAATTAAATACGTAGATTCAATTAATTTGAAACATGGAGCACCTGATGTTTTAACAAATCCAAATACAAAAGAAGTTCTTGAAATTGAAAAGAAAGGTTATGCTGTTGGTTTAAAACTTTTAAGAAGCCAAGTTAGACACCTTGGAACTGAAGTCAACCTTGCACTTTTAAAATCGATTTATGAAGAATTAAAAGCAAATGGTGTTGAAATGAAATTTTCAACTGAGATTACTGATATAATTGAAGAAAATGGTGAAATTAAAGGTGTAATTGACTCTAAAAATAATCCATATGATGCTAATTATGTTATTTTAAATGTTGGTAGACCAGGTTCAAAATGGTTAAGCAGCATGCTTAAAAAACATAAAGTTAAAGTTACTAATAATAGAGTTGATATCGGAGTTAGAGTTGAAACCAACGATGTTATAATGGATGAAATTAATAAAAATCTCTATGAAGGTAAATTCGTGTACGCAACAAGTGTTGGGACAACTGTGAGAACTTTCTGCTCAAATCCAAGTGGACATGTTGTTATCGAAAATAATAATGGAATCATTACTGCCAATGGACACGCCTATAATTCAAGTGAATTAGGTAGCAAAAATACAAACTTCGCTTTACTTGTTTCCCATACATTTACTGAGCCATTTAAAGACAGTAATGAATATGCACAAGATATAAGCGCACTTGCTAATAAATTAAGCGGTGGAACAGTTATTGTTCAAAGATTTGGGGATATTAAAAAAGGAAGACGTTCAACAGAAAAACGTATCGCTGAAGGATTTGTTGAACCAACATTAAAAGAAGCAGTTCCTGGCGATTTAGCTTTAATTCTTCCTTATAAGACACTTCAATCAATTATTGAAATGATTGAAGCACTT
>CAUWDL010000079.1:0-5705 GCA_963557285.1 uncultured Bacilli bacterium
CGTTCATTAAAATAACGTAAGGAGCATTAAGATCAATTAATTTCTTTAAACGATTGTTTCTTGTGATAATTCTGCGATATAAATCGTTTAAATCGCTTGTTGCAAATCTGCCACCATCAAGTTGTAACATTGGTCTTAAATCCGGTGGTATTACTGGTAATGCATCAAGAATCATCCATTCAGGCTTATTATTAGATTTTCTAAATGCATCTAATACTTCGAGACGTTTAATTAATTTTTGTAACTTTTGCCCTGTTGCTACTTTAATTTCTTTGCTTACCTTAGTAAATTCGCCTTCAACAGTAACTTCATTACCATTTTCGTCTTTAACTGTATAATCATTAATTTGAATTTCTTTTAATAAGCGCTTAATAGCTTCTGCACCTTCACCGAATTCAGCTCCAGTATGATCACTAATAAATGCTGCGCAGCCAAAGAAATCAAATGGTTCATTAGGATTTCCTAATCTGTCAAGTAATTCTTGTCCATAATCATGTTCTGTAGAATTGCTTTCAAGATCGCTAAGGATTTCCTTAATTGCCATGATGAATGTTTCTCTACCGATTTTATCATCAAGGAATTGTTTATAATAAAGTGATTTACATGTGCCTGGATTTAAACAAATATGAGCACTAAAATAAATTACTTCTTCAAGTTGTTTAGGGGAAACATCAAGAACTAAACCCATTCTTGATGGAATTCCCTTTAAATACCAAATATGTGAACATGGTGAAGCGAGTTCAATGTGTCCCATACGTTCTCTTCTAACTTCTTTAGAAATAACTTCGACACCACATTTTTCACAAACAACACCTGCGTATCTTATTTTCTTATATTTACCACAATGACATTCGTAGTCTTTGCTAGGTCCAAAGATTTTTTCGCAGAATAAGCCATCCATTTCTGGTTTTTGGCTTCTATAGTTAATAGTTTCAGGTTTTGTAACTTCACCGTGTGACCATTCTCTAATCTTTTCAGGAGAAGCTAATCCAACTTTAATACTAGCTAATTTTTCAACATCAAACATTTTGGTCCCTCCTTAATTTAAGAACTCACTTGCATCGTTTTCACCGAAATCTAACGTATCATCTAAATCTTCAGTTTCTTGATTTCTTGCAGAAGATGAATTTTCGTTACCGATATTTCTAAGTGATCTCATGGAACGTTGTTCTTCTTGTTGAGTTTGTCTTGCTAAACTATCCATATCGATGACTTTGCCATCTTTTCCGAATAATTCAACATCCATTCCTAATCCCATAAGTTCCTTAGTTAAAACTTTGAATGCTTCTGGGATTGAAGGCTTTGGTAATGGATTACCTTTAATGATAGATTCATAAGTCTTTCTTCTACCTGCTCTATCATCAGATTTTATTGTAATCATTTCTTGGAGAATATTTGCTGCACCATAAGCTTCAAGTGCCCAAACTTCCATTTCACCAAATCTTTGACCACCGTTTTGTGCTTTACCACCTAAAGGTTGTTGAGTAACCATTGAGTAAGGTCCTGTAGCACGTGCGTGAAGTTTATCATCAACCATGTGGACAAGTTTAATCATATACATAACACCGACGTTAATTCTTTCATCAAATTTTTCGCCTGTTCTTCCATCATATAATGTATATTTACCATCTTTTGGCATCTTAGCTTCTTCCATCATTTGTAAGATTTCGTCATTGCTAATACCATCAAAGACTGGAGTTGCGATCTTTAATCCACCTAAAGCTTTACAAGCCATACCTAAGTGGACTTCAAGAATTTGTCCGATGTTCATACGTGAAGGAACACCTTGTGGATTTAATAAAATGTCAACTGGTGTACCATCTGGTAAGAATGGCATATCTTCTACTGGAACAATCTTCGAAATAACACCTTTGTTACCGTGACGTCCAGACATCTTATCACCTTCAGAAATCTTACGTTTTTGAACAATATATACTCTAATTTTCTTAGTGACATCAGGTGCTAATTCATCACCGTTTTCTCTAGTGAAGATTTTTACATCTAATACTGTACCAGCACCACCGTGTGGAACTCTTAAAGATGTATCTTTTCCATCTTTTGATTTATCACCAAAGATAGCATCTAATAGTTTTTGATCTGGTGAAGGTTCACTTGTTCCTTTTGGTGTAACTTTACCAACAAGAATGTCTCCTTCTTTAACATCTGTACCTGGATAAACAATACCAAATTCATCAAGATGTCTCTTTGCATCTAATGGTGTATTAGGGACATCTGGAGTAATTGTTTCCATTCCATTTTTAGTATTTCTACATTCAATTTCATATGAATCAATATGAATTGTTGTATAGACATCATCTTTAACAAGTCTTTCACTCATAATGACAGCGTCTTCATAGTTAAGACCTTCCCATGTCATGAAAGCAACTGTGACGTTTTGTCCAAGAGCTAAATCACCATTATCCATTGAAGGACCATCAGCAATAATTTGTCCTTTTTTAATCTTGTCACCAACATGAACTATGCTTCTTTGATTGATACAAGTTCCTTGGTTACTGCCTTCATATTTTTGAAGATGATATGTTCTTTCACCAGCTGTTTCTTTAACTTTAATAACTTGTGAATCAGTGTATGTACACTCACCTTCTTCGCATGCGACTACAGCTAATCCGCAATCATGAGCAATCGTATGTTCAAGACCAGTACCAACATAAGGAGCATGAGGTCTTAATAATGGTAAAGCTTGACGTTGCATGTTAGCACCCATAAGAGCACGGGTGTTATCATCGTTTTCAAGGAAAGGAATACATGCTGCAGCAACAGAGACAATTTGCATTGGTGATTCATCAATGTAATCAACATCTTTTTTATCAGCTAAAATATTTTTGCCATTGAAACGAGCAACAACCTTATCATGTGCTAGATGATGATTTTCAATATCTTCACGTGTAGCTTGAGCGATAACGTGATTATTTTCTTCATCAGCTGATAAATAAACAGCTTGTTCTGTAATTTCACCTGTTTCTTTATTAACAACTCTATAAGGAGTTTCAATAAATCCATATTTATCAATCTTAGCGTATGTAGCTAAGTTATTAATCAAACCAATGTTTTGTCCTTCAGGTGTTTCAATAGGACAAATACGTCCATAGTGTGTAAAGTGAACGTCTCTAACTTCCATAGATGCTCTATCACGTGTTAAACCACCTGGACCTAAAGCACTAATTCTTCTCTTATTGGCAAGTTCTGCTAATGGGTTTGTTTGGTCCATGAATTGTGAAAGTTGCGAGGAAGCAAAGAATTCTCTAATTTCACTAGATAAAGGCTTAATATTAATAAGTGATTTAGGAGTTAATTCCTTTGTTTCACCTGTAGTAATTGACATTTTTTGTGTGATATTTTTGGCCATTTTTGTTAAACCAATTCTAAATTGAGTTTGAAGTAATTCGCCAACACATCTAATACGTCTATTACTTAAGTGGTCGATATCATCAACATCGCCAAAGCCGTCCATTAAATTCATGAAATAACTGAAGATAGCAAGAATATCAGAAACTGTGACTCTTGAAACAGTTAAATTCAAATCTGTGCCAATTACATTAGCAACAAATTCTTTCTTTTCATTTGTATAAACTTTGACAATGTTTACTGTGCCATATTGATCAATTTTTGTATTAATAGGAATATTGTATTCATGAGCTCCTTTTTCGAAGAATTCTTCATCGCGAAGTTCATCAACCATTTCTTTTGTTAAGGCAGTTCCTTTTTCATATTTAATTTCGCCATCAGCGCTAATTAAATCTTCAGCTAAAATTCTGCCTTCAAGTCTATTATAAACGCCTAATTTTTTAGCATATTTAAATCTACCAGCTCTACCTAAATCATAACGTTTAGCATCAAAGAATTTTTGTACTAAGAATGTATGAACACCTTCATCTGTGATTGGTTCGCCTGGTTTTAATTTTTTAAAGATTTCTTTTAAAGCTTTTAAGCTTGATTTTGTATCTTGGTCTTTAGCTAAAGTTAATTTTAAACTTTCTCTATCACCGAATAACTTAATGATATCTTCATCAGTTTCAATCCCTAAAGCTTTAATTAAAATTGAAGCAGGCATCTTTCTTTGTCTGTCAATTCTAACCCATAAATAATTCTTAGCATCGCTTTCGAATTCGAGCCATGTGCCTCTTGTAGGAATTAAATCTGCGTTATATGTATAATGTCCTGTTTTGTTATCAAAAGTTTTTGATAAGTATGCACCTGGGGATCTAACAATTTGTGAAACAATGACTCTTTCAGCACCGTTAATAATAAAAGTACCGCTATCTGTCATTAATGGGATTTCGCCCATAAAAACGTCACTGTCAACAAATTCACCAGTTACCTTATCCAAAAGTCTTAAATTGACAGTTAAAGGTGCACTGTAGTTTAAATCTTTTTCTTTGCATTGAAGATATGTATGTTTTGGTTCATCTAATCTAAATGAATTATAGATAATTGACATAGTTCCGCTATAGTTGTCGATAGGGAATACATCCTTAAAAACCTCATCAATACCATCTTTTAAAAAGTTTTTGTAAGATTCAGTTTGAATTTCAACTAAATAAGGAAGTGGAAGTGTACCACTGATTTTAGAGAAATTAATACGATCATTATTGATTTTTGGGTAATCTTTATATGATTTCATTCAATACTACTCCTTATTAATACATTCGATTATGAAATATCCTTTTTCTTTATATATGACACTAGCTTGGAATAAAGAAGAAAGATATTTTAAGTGAGATAATGCACCTTTATCCTTTCGAATAACAAGATAAAAGTGGCCTTTACTTACTAACTTATTAACCGTTTCACTATATATTTGGAAAATCTTTTCTTTTCCTACAGATATAGGAGGGTTAAAAAGTATATAATCATATTTCTCACCATCATCTAAGTAGCCATCACTTGTAGAGCATTTACCATCCAAATCGTAATACTTTAAGTTTCTACTAGTTAATTCTATACATTTAGGATTAATGTCAATAAAATCTACAGTTACATCATTCTTAAACAAAAGTTTAAGCGAAATTCCTATAGGACCATATCCACATCCAAGGTCGAGAATTTTACCATTCATTTGTAAAGTTGAAAGAAACTTAATAAAAATATAAGTTCCTGTGTCAATTGACTTATTTGAGAAGACTCCTGAGTCACTAATTAACGACAAATTGATTGAATTTATTGAAAATTCAATCTTTCTTTCGTGCTTTTTAAGGCTTGGATCATTTATAAAATAGTGACTCATTTTTACTTCTCTAAAATAGGCAAAAACCTGCCCTCAAAAAATTGGTGGCAGGTTATCAAGTTTAATAATTAAAAACTACTTAATTTCAACTTGAGCACCAGCTGCTTCTAAAGCTTTCTTGTGTTCTTCAGCTTCAACAGGTGAAATGTGTTCTTTGATTGCACTTGGAGCAGCATCAACTAACTTCTTAGCATCCATTAATCCTAAGCCAGTGATAGCTTGGACAGCTTTAATACAAGCAACTTTATTAGCACCACATGCTTTTAATGTTAATGTAACTTCTGCTGGTCCTTTCTTTTCTTCTTCTTCAGCTGGAGCTGCAGAAGCGACTGGAGCAGCTGCTGTAACACCAAATTCTTCTTCGATAGCTTTGACTAAATCATTTAATTCGACAACTGTCATTTCTTTGACAGCATTGATAATTTCTTCGTTTGTTAATTTTGCCATTTTCATTTCCTCC
>CAUWDL010000080.1:0-5686 GCA_963557285.1 uncultured Bacilli bacterium
TATGCTTTTTTAGATAAAAAAATTAATTATATTGATATAAAATCAATTATTGATAAAATGGTCTCTATATATCCTTATATAGAAAATCCTTCCGTAGATGATTTAATCAAAACAGATCATGATGTAAAGAAACTTGTTAAAGAAATTATAGAAAGTTAGTAGTTATGATTAGTATAAATGTATTAAATAATGTAGGTGGAACCATACTTTCCATTGTTTTATTTCTTGTTGCATTAGGTGTTCTTGTTATAATCCATGAATTAGGTCATTTTATTGCTGCTAAAAGCTTTAAGGTTTATTGCAGTGATTTTTCTATTGGATTTGGTCCTAAAATAGTAAATGTTAAACGCAAAAAAGGCGAAACACGTTTTTCTATAGGTATCTTGCCTTTGGGTGGATATGTTTCTATGCTAGGAGAAGAAGATAATGATGCTACATTAGATGATGGTACAATAGTTCCTGATTCTAGAACATTAAATGGAATTTCTAGATGGAAAAGAATCATTATAATGGCAGCTGGTATTATAATGAATTTCGTGCTTGCATACATTATTTTCTTTATTTGTGCTAGTTGTTTTGAGCAAGTTGCTCCAACATCTATGTTCTATGATGTAGATACAGAAGTTAGCAAAACGCATTTAGTTGACGAAAGTGGACAATTTAGCACTAATGATTACATTTGCTACACTCCTTATGAATATAACATAGAAAATGGCAACGCTATATGGAAATTACAGCCAGATGTTAATAAAAATAATCAAATGAGAATTATGAATTTGATGCATAAGGGTTATTTAACTCTTGATGGCACTGATGATAAATATGTAGCTGTTCTATCATTTGTTCTTAATAATGGCGTTAATAATACCGACTTAAGTCGCTATGTTTATTTTTTTAAAACAGTCGATACACCAGATGCTAATGGATATTATATGCCAATAGTATCTGAAAAAGGTGAATTTAGTGCCTTTCAACCAAGTGCGGAAAATAAAGGAGCTTCTTTTACCGTCCCTTTTGAATATTATAATTATGTTGGAGAAAATGATCCTGTATTGGATGATTTGAAAGACAAAAGTAAAAAGATTCCTTTTGAGGAAGCAAGTGGGAAATATAAAACTTATAACGCAAATCTAAAATTTGTAGTTAATGAAGAAGGAATTTTCGAACGTGTTGGTGTCAGCTACCATAAATTTAATTATTGGAATGGTTGGAACTCTTTTAGCGAGGCCGGTAAAAACTGGGTTGATTCAACATCTGCAATTACTAATGCTTTAGGCGGTTTATTTGTTGGACAAGGATGGGAAAATGTTCGTGGACCTTTAGCAATATTCAATCAAACAACAAATGTACTTGAAAATAATCCATTTTATTTTTATTTACAAACATGGGGAACTATTAGTGTTAATTTAGCATTATTTAATTTATTACCTTTCCCTGGATTAGATGGATGGCAAATATTAGTAGAATTAGTTGAAGGTGGAGTAAACGGCACTAAAAAATCTATATATTACTTTAAAAAGAGAAAAACAAGTAATAAAAAAGAAAATCAACCTACTGATGATAATTTAACTGATACACAACCCGTTGTTGATGTATCAGAAAATCAAGTTACAACAAACAAAAATGTGAATATTACTATTGGTGAAAACCAAAGTGATGACTACAAAGAATGGAAAATTCCAGCACAACTAAAGACTATTATGAGTTATGTTGGATTAGGATTGCTATTCGCGTTTATGATAGCAGTTATCATTATGGATATTATGAAAATGGTATAGGTGATTAAATGAAAGATAGAATGAAACGATTCTTATCATCGATCGGACTAACTAATTTTGATGATTATGATATGGACTTTGTGAGTTGCACAAAGTCTCCATACGATAACGACTTGTTTTTATTTGAAGTTGAAAAAGACACTTTATGGGACTATAAGAAACTTGATATTTTTCTTAAATCACTTGTAAATATAACAAGTTATCAATATCGCATAAATTATATTTATAAACAACAAATTAACTTAGATTATATAACATCTTTTGTTAAAGATGTTTATTTTAATTTAGATTTTAATGTATTAGATTGTGAATTTGCATATATTTTTGGAGAACTTAATTTAAAACTAAAGAAAAATTAGATGCTTTTAAAAAAGTTTTACCAGATATTGAAAATTTATTTCAAACTATTTGCTATTCAATTGAGATTACTTTAGAACTTCAAGAAGAAAAAATAGATGTAGCTGATAAACAATTTGATCTTGAAGGCGATATTCAAACTGAAGAAGAAAAAGCGATTCAAAGTGCTATAGAGCACGCTCATCAAAATTATCAAAATATGCTTGATGAAAGAAGACATCAAGATGTTTTTAAACGTGGTGATTATTCTTTTAAAGAAATAGAAGAAATTGACTCTAATTCAGGAGCTGTAGATTTTAACGGCTATATTTTTGAATGTGAAGTAAAAGACACGAGAAAAGGCAAAAAAATTGCTAAAGTTGGTATTGCAAACGAAAATACTACAAGCGCAATTTATGTTACGATAATTGAAGGAAGATCAATTCCAGCTGAAAGCTTTGCGACATTAAAAGTAGGTACAAATATTCGTATAAAAGGACGTGTTGATTTAGATAAATTTAAGCGTGATATTTATGTAATGTGTCATTATTTTTATATACTTCCTGAAACTCCTATGAGAGATGACAATGAGCTCGAAAAAAGAGTTGAATTGCATCTTCATACAAAAATGAGTGAAATGGATGCTGTATCTACAATTACTGATTATTGTAAATTAGCTTCACATATGGGGCATAAAGCTATCGCGGTTACAGATCATGGGGTTGTTCAAGCGTTCCCTGAAGCTCAGACAGCTGCTAAAAAGTATGGAATTAAAATGCTTTATGGCTGTGAAATTTATTTAATAGAAGATTATTTTTATGGTGCAAAAAATCCTAGTGATATTAGTTTAAAAGATGCTACATTTGTTTGCTTCGACCTTGAATCTACTGGATTAAGTATTAAATATGATAGAATCACTGAATTCGGTGCTGTAAAAATTAAAAATGGTTTTGTTGTAGATAGATTAGACATTTTAATTAATCCTGAAATGCGCATTCCAGATAAAATTGCTGAAAAAACAAACATTTCTAATGAAATGGTTAAAGATAAAAAAATAATTAAAGAAGAACTTCCAAGAATCTTAGAATTTATGAAAGATTCTATCATTGTTTCACATAATATTGAATTCGACTACAATATGTTAGATGCTGCAATGGAAAGAAATGGATTTGGAAGGCTTAATGTTCCTGCTATCGATACTTTAGGATTAAGCAAATATTTGTTCCCTGAAGCTGCATATCATAACTTAGGGTCTTTATGTAAACGCTATGAAGTTGAATATGATACAGAGAGCGCCCATAGAGCTGATTATGATGCTGAAGTTTTGGCTAATTGTTGGCTTTCTATGAGAACTACTTTTCTTAAAAACGATCCAAATATAAAACATAAAGATTTATATCAATTAAAGATTGATAAGGCTGCTTATAAACGTATGAGAAGTTTCCATGCAACTGTATTATGCAAAAATAGAGCTGGACTTAAAGATTTATATAAGATAGTTTCTTTTGCTCACGTTGATTACATGGGTGGACATCCATTTGTTCCAAAAAGTATTTTAAATGAATATAGAAAGAATTTGCTTGTTGGCAGTGCTTGTTTTAATAGCGAAGTGTTTTATTCTTCCACCAATAGAAGTATGGAAGCACTCGAGGAAGCGATGAAATTATATGATTACATCGAAATTCAACCATTAGAAAATTATTCTTATTTAGTTAATATGGGAGATATTCCAAACACTCAAATGCTCAAACAATACGTTCTTGATATTGTTAATACAGCAAAAAAATTAGGAAAAATGATTGTCGCTACTGGTGATTGCCATTATTGCGATCCAAAAGATAAAGTTTTTAGAGATGTTTATATTGATAACCAAGCTGTTGGTGGAATCATGCATCCTTTGATGCCTTATTCTAGACAAAAAGCGCAAAGTGAAGAAAACTATTTCTTTGAAAATCCTGATCAACATTATAGAACAACTAGAGAAATGCTAGATGCTTTTATGTGGCTTGGTGAAGATGAAGCAAAAGAATATGTAATTACTAATTCCAACAAAATTGCTGATATGTGCGAGGAAATTATCCCTATTCCTGATAAATTGTTTACACCTACGATTGACAATTGTGAAAATTTATTAAGAGATCTTTGCTTTTCAACAGCTAATGAGTTATATGGTGATATTAAAAACTCTAAGGATCCGGCAAAGCAATTTATTTATAATCGATTAGAAACAGAACTTGATGGTATTATCTCAAACGGCTATTCTGTCATTTATTACATTGCGCACGAACTTGTTAAAAAAAGCAATGATGATGGATATCTTGTTGGTTCTAGAGGAAGTGTTGGTTCGTCTTTTGCAGCAACTATGGCAGGTATTACTGAAGTTAATGCATTACCTCCACATTATAGATGTCCTCATTGTAAAAAAGTCATTTTTTATGAACATGAAGATATTAAAAGTGGCTATGATTTGCCAGAAAAAAACTGCCCTGACTGTGGGACTAAAATGATAAGTGATGGACAAAATATTCCATTCCAAACATTCTTAGGATTCCAGGCTGAGAAAGTTCCTGATATCGATTTAAATTTCCCTACTGATTATCAAGCAACTGCACATTTATATACAAAAGTACTTCTTGGTGCTGATAAAGTTTATAGAGCTGGTACAATATCAGCTGTTCAATTTAAAACAGCATATGGCTATGCTAGAAAATATTTTGAAATGGAAAAAGTTGATCCTTCTAATGTAAGAAGTGCGCTTGTTGCTGCTTTAGCGACCGGCTGTCAAGATGTTAAACGTACTACAGGACAGCATCCAGGCGGTATCGTTGTTATACCTAGAGATTACGATGTCTATGATTTTACACCTGTTCAATATCCTGCAGGAGATGTAGAAGCCGCTTGGAAGACAACACACTTCGATTTCCATTCTATTCATGACACTATTCTTAAACTTGATATGCTTGGTCACGTCGACCCACAAGCATTAAAAATGATGTCAGATTTAACTGGAGTTGATTGTAGAAAATTGCCATTTAACGATCATAACGTACTCTCGTTATTTTCTACTGATGAACCATTACATTTACAACATAAATATATGCCACCAGATAATGGCGCATTAGGATTACCTGAATTTGGAACAAACTTTGTTCGACAAATGCTTCGAGAAACAAAACCTTATTCATTTAGTGATCTTTTAATTATTAGTGGCTTATCTCATGGTACAGATGTTTGGACAAATAACGCTCAAGACATTATTAAAGAAGGTAAAACTGATCTTCGTGGTGTTATTGGATGTAGAGATGATATTATGTCTTACTTAATTGAAAAAGGAATTCCTGGCCATGAATCCTTTGTTATTATGGAGGCTGTAAGAAAGGGAAAGAAACTTAAACCAGAATGGGAAACTTTAATGCGTGAACATGGTGTTCCTGACTATTATATTGATTCTTGTAATAAAATTAAGTATCTTTTCCCTAAAGGCCACGCCTGTGCTTATGTTATGATGGCTTTACGTGTTGGATATTATAAAGTTTATTATCCATTAGCTTTCTATGCAACGTTCTTTACAC
>CAUWDL010000081.1:0-5388 GCA_963557285.1 uncultured Bacilli bacterium
AACTTCCTCTTCAGGCATGTTGTAAAGTTTGAACTTGAAACTGCTTGATCCGCAGTTAACTGCCATTACTTTTTCCATATTTATAAAAATCTCCTTAAACTACTAAATTATACTATTTTTATAAACAAAAATTAAGTGTTAAGCATTAAGAATAAACAAATTAAATTATGAAAGAAAAAATGTATTTTTTTCTGAAAAATAAACTATAAAGTGCCATTAAAAGCTTTTTCTTTAATATAAAGGCAAAAAATATTATAATTACATCATCATAAGGAGAGCAAATATGGCTTTTGGGTTACTCTTAGATTACTTAAATGGTCAATGTGCTGAAGCGTATAATTATTTTGGCGCTCATTTTACTACGAGAAAAGTAGAAGAAATTATTGAGATTCCTCTTAAGAAAGATCCATCAAGAACTAAAAAAATTAAAAAAATTAAAAATGTTGATGGAGTAGTTTTTAGACTTTACGCACCAATGGCAAGTGATGTTAGTGTTATTGGTGATTTTAATAATTGGAATCCAACAATTCACAAAATGACTCGCGTTGATGATAGTGGCGTTTTTGAAGTTTTTATTAAAGACTTACATAATTATTCATTGTATAAATATCACTTTAAAAACGCTCATGGTGAATATGTTGATAAAGCTGATCCATTTGCTTTTTTAAGCGAATATAGACCTGGCTCATGTTCACGTTTATTTAACATTAATAATTTTGTTTGGCACGATGAAAATTATTTAGAAAAAAGAACAAGAAATTTTGATGAGCCAATGAGTATTTATGAAATGCACTTAGGCAGTTGGAAAGGAAAAGTTGATAATAGAAATATTTCCTATGAAGAAGTAGCTGACTTTTTAATTCCATATATTAAAGAATTAGGCTTTACACATGTAGAAATAATGCCTATTACTCAATATCCATTCGATGGTAGCTGGGGATATCAAGCTACAGGATTTTTTAGTGTTGATTCAAGATATGGGAATCCATTTCAACTGATGTCTTTTGTTGATAGACTTCATCAAGCTGGAATTGGAGTAATATTAGATTTTGCACCTGTTCATTTTGCAAATGATTCATGGGCTCTTTCTGAATTTGATGGTACAAATGTTTATGAATATGGCGATGAGCATAAGTTTTCACCATGGGGAAGTAGACAATTCGATTTAGGAAAGGATCCTGTTAGAAGCTTCTTGATGTCAGCAATGAATTATTTTTTAGATTATTTTCATTTTGACGGAATAAGAGTCGATGCTGTAAGCAATATTCTTTATTGGGACGGCAATAAAAATAAAGGTGAGAACGCTGGTGCTATTGAATTTATTAAAAGATTAAATGGCAAAATCCATTATAAATTTCCTACTGTTATGATGATTGCGGAAGATTCGACAGATTTTTGTGGTGTCACGCGCTCAACTGATGATGGCGGACTAGGATTTGATTATAAGTGGGATCTTGGATGGATGAATGATACGTTAAAATATTATTCTCTTGACCCTGTTTATAAAAAATATGAACATAATAAACTTACATTTTCGATGGCTTATTTTTTCAGTGATAATTTTCTATTGCCTTTATCTCATGATGAAGTAGTTCATGGAAAAGGTACTATATTGAATAAAATGTGGGGTTCGTACGATCAAAAATTCGCTTTAATTCGTAATTTATATACGTATCAGTTTGCACATCCAGGTAAAAAACTAAATTTTATGGGAAATGAACTTGCTAGTTGGGATGAATGGAATGAAAATAAATCGCTACCTTGGGAACTTAGACATTTTCCAAAACACTCATCAATTTCACGTTGTATAAGAGACTTGAATCTTATTTATAAAAGTGAAAAAGCTATGCATTACGAAGAACACAATCCAAGTCATTTTAATTGGCTTATGGTTGACAATTCAGATCAAAGTGTTTTTGCTTTTGAAAGAAGAGTAGGAGATTCACATTTGATATTTGTTTTTAATATGACTCCAAATTATTATGAGAATTATGATATTGGTGTTACACGAGAAGGCACGTATCAAGAAATATTTAATACTGATAAAGATGTTTATGGAGGGACAAATGCGTATAATGGTCTTCCAATAATGTCTTATTATTATGGGCCTGAATGCAAACCACATAAAATTACTATAAAGCTAGCCGGTTTCTCTGCTTGCATATTTAAGTATTTGCATAAAAATGGAACTTGTGAAGAAAAAATATATGATAATAAAAAGGAATAAAGAAAATGATTTTTAGTAATAAAGACGAATTTGTAAAAGAATACACTTCAAGAATAATTGCAAAATATGGTAGAACACCAAAAACTGCACATATATTCGAAAAATACGATATTTTAGGCGAAATGGTAAGAGATTATGCTGGCACAAATTGGCGAGAAACTCATGAATATATCGTCGATAAGAGACAAAAACAACTTATTTATTTTTCAATGGAATTCTTAATCGGGAGACTGTTAACAAATAATATGATGAATTTAGGAATTTATGATATTTGCAAAGATGGCCTTGCTGAATTAGGAATTGATATTGGCGAACTTGAAGATATGGAATCTGATGCAGGTCTTGGAAATGGTGGTTTAGGACGACTTGCAGCTTGCTTTTTAGATTCGATTGCAAGTTTAGGATATCCTGGACATGGAAATTGTATCAGATATGAATACGGCTTCTTTAAACAAAAAATAGTAAATGAAAACCAAGTTGAATTGCCTGATCAATGGCTTCAAAATGGCTTTGTTTGGGAAGTAAGAAAGCCAAAACATTCTGTTGATGTAAATTTTTATGGTAATGCTGAAACTTTTTTAAAACCTAATGGAGAATACGGAATTAGAACAGTTAATTCAACAAAAGTTAGCGCTTGCCCATATGATGTTTCAATTGTAGGATATAAAAACGGTATAGCAAATAATTTAAGATTATGGAAAGCTCAACCAAGTGAAAATAATTTGCCAACAAACATTTCGTTTGATGAATATTTATCACAACTTAATGAGCTTTGTCATGGTCTATATCCAGATGATACAACAGAACATGGAAAAATCTTAAGGCTAAGACAACAATATTTCTTTGTAAGTGCAGGACTTCAAAGCGCAATTCGTGGTTATTTACATTTAGGATTAGATTTGCATGATTTTTATAAATATTACGTATTCCAATTGAATGATACTCATCCTATTTTAGCAATTCCTGAACTAATGAGACTTTTAATGGATGAACATGGATTTGGATGGGATGAAGCTTGGGAACAAGTTACCAAATGTATTGCGTATACAAACCATACAGTTATGCCTGAAGCATTAGAAAAGTGGCCAATTCAATATATACAAAATTTAATTCCTAGATGCTATATGATTATCGAAGAAATTAATAGACGTTCTTTAATTTGGATGAATAAAAAAGGTGTTTCTGAAGGCGAAAGAAATAACATGGTTATCATCAAAGATGGAATGGTTCGTATGACAAATTTAGCTATATTTGCTTGTTTTAGCGTCAATGGTGTTGCTGCTTTACATACTGAGATTTTAAAGAATCAAACTTTTAAAGATTTCTATAAATATTTCCCTGAAAAGTTTAATAATAAGACAAATGGCGTTACACAAAGAAGATGGCTAATGTATGCTAATCCAGAATTAAGAAAACTTATTACATCATTGATTGGTGATTCTTGGGAAAGAAATCCAGATGAGTTAGAGAAGTTGCTCAATTTCAAAGATGATGATGAAGTTTTAAATAGACTCATGAAAGTTAAACATGGTAACAAAGAAAAATTATCTAAATATATTTTTAATAAATACGGAATTCAAATTGATACAAATTCTATTATCGATACGCAGATAAAACGTTTACACGCTTATAAAAGACAGCTTTTAAATGCCTTTAAAATCATGCATTACTATTTTGAAATCAAAACAAATCCTGATTTTAAAATGGTTCCTCATACATATATATTTGGTGCAAAAGCAGCTCCAAGTTATGTTTTTGCTAAAAATATCATTACATTAATTAATGCGATTGCAAACGTAGTTAATAATGATCCTGAAGTTTCAAAATACATGAAGGTAGTATTTATTGAGAATTATGGAGTCAGTTTAGCTGAACTTATTATTCCAGCTAGTGATGTAAGCGAACAAATTTCAACAGCAGGCAAAGAAGCTAGTGGAACTTCAAATATGAAATTTATGATGAATGGCGCCTTAACATTAGGAACACTCGATGGGGCTAATGTTGAAATTAATGAACGTGTTGGAGATGAAAATAGTTTTATTTTTGGTCTAAAGGTTGAAGATATTGAAAAAATACGCAAGGAAGGATCTTATAATCCTTGGGATGTATATAACAATAACTCAAAGATAAAACGAGTTTTAGATTCATTATTTAATGGACCATGGTGTGAAGGATACCAAGATAGATTTAGAGGAATTTTTGATGAAATAATGAATCATGGAGATGAATATTTTATCTTATTGGATTTTGATAGTTATTTAGAAGAATGCAATAAAGTAGAAGAGTACTATAAAGACAATAATGCATGGGTGAGAAGTTGCTTAATCAATATAGCTATGAGTGGATATTTCTCCAGTGATAGAACTATAGAACAATACAATAAAGATATTTGGCATCTAAAGAAAATTGAATTTAAAAAATAAACCTATTTCATATACACAAAATAAGTAATCTTTAATTTTTCCAAAAAAGCATCTTTATTTATGGGGCGAGCCTCATTTTGAAAGATGCTTTTTATATTTATATATCAAGTTTTAAATCTTCTTTTTTATATAATTTAAATATATCAGTGAATAAATAGTCAAATAAGTATGTAAGTATGATTGTACCTAATATTTGAACTATAAATATACTCACATATATTTCCCAGGAGTTCGGATTCATAGTATAAAACATTGAAATTTGCCCAACTAGTCCACATGAACCCATACCTGCGCCTGAAGAACTACATGTTGTATTTAAAAGGCAAACGCCAATTGGACCAAGTATAACACTAGTTAGAATTGTTGGAAGCCATATAGCTGGTTTCTTTATGATATTAGGCCAATACAACATTGATGTTCCAATTGCAATTGAAATAGATTTACCAATTGAATTCTTTGCTCTAATTGATTGAACAGCAAATCCAATCATTTGTACGGTACATCCAATTACAGCTGCTCCTGCTGCTAAAGGTGTAGCTCCTATATTAATAGCAACACATACGGCAACGCTTGAAATCGGCATTGTTAACACCATTCCCATCAATGTAGCGATAATAATAGACATAAATCCTGGCATTAAAGGCATTGATATTTCAACGACTTTTTGAATTCCGTAAATTATGTAATAGCATGGATATAATAAAGTAACACTGACTAATGATCCAACAACTATATATT
>CAUWDL010000082.1:0-5270 GCA_963557285.1 uncultured Bacilli bacterium
ATTCACTTGAATTTATTAGTGAAAAAGATAGACAAGACCTCATCTGGGGTTGTGAAAACGGTGTTGACTTTATTAGTGCTTCATTCGTTAGATGTCCAAAAGATGTCGAAGATATTAGAACTATATTAAGAGAACATGGTCACCCAGAAATTAAAATTATTTCTAAGATTGAAAACTATGAGGCTATTGATTGTTTAGAAGATATAGTTGAAGCAAGCGATGGAATCATGGTTGCTAGAGGTGACTTAGGTCTTGAAATTCCTGCAGAAAGAGTCCCAATTATTCAAAAGAAATTAATTGATCTTTGTAGAGCAAAAGGTAAACCAGTTATTACTGCTACACAAATGTTAGACTCAATGATGAAATCACCTATCCCAACAAGAGCTGAAGTTAGTGATGTTGCTACTGCTATTACTGAATCAACAGATTGTGTTATGCTAAGTGGTGAAACAGCAAACGGTGACTATCCATTAGAATCAGTTCAAATGCAAGCTAAGATTGCTGCAACAATGGAAGAAACATTAGACTATGAAAATTTAGCTAAAGAAGCTTATGATACATCAAACAAAGATAACAACGACGCTATCGCTAATGCTATTGCAAATACAGCAAAATTAATCGGAGCAAAATTAATAGTTTCATTTACTGAATCAGGTAATTCATCAAGAAGAGTTTCAAAAGCAAGACCATGCTGCCCAATTCTTTCAATTTCTATCAATTTAACAACAGTTAGACAAAATGCAATGTACTGGGGCATTAATTCAGTATTATTAAAAACTAAGAAAATGCCTGAATTCATTGAAGATATGGAAGTTGTTGCAATTGTTCAAGCTAAGAAATTCGGATTAAAACCTGGTGATACAATCTTATTATCAGGTGGAGCTCCAGCTGGAAGCGGACGTACAAATTTCATGAGAATTATTACAATTCCACAAAATAAAGACGTTTTATAGTTTACAAATTTAATTAAATCTCTATAATATTTGTGTGCGTTGAAAAAGACACGTTTTGAAATTAAGACATTTAGAGAGAGGAATATTTGGTGAAAATTCCTTATGTACAAAATTCAAAATACCACTTTAGAGCACTTAAGGTAACTTAACGTTATTACTTATCGATAAAGTAATTTAATCGAGGTGATAAAGATTTTATTCTTTATAACTAAGGTGGTACCGCGTAAATATTTGCGTCCTTAGAAATTATTTTCTAAGGACTTTTTTTATAGAACAAGGAGGTTCAAACATGGAACTTAAGATTAATGAAAAAGTTATTAACGTTGAAGAAGGCAAAAATGGTCATGATTTAACCTTAGAATTAGCTAAAGATGAAATTAAAACTATTATTGCTTATAAATTAAATGGCAAATTATTCGATTTATTTGCTCCAATTAATGAAGCTGGTGATTTTGAATTCATCACTACTTCTAGCGATGAGGCATTCCACATTTTAAATCACTCTTGTGCTCACTTATTAGCAGAAGCTGTTTCATCTTTATATAAAGGTGCTAAATTTGGAGTTGGACCAGCTATCGATGAAGGATTCTATTATGATATTGATTTAGGCGACGTCGTTTTAAAAGAAGATGATTTAAAGAAAATAGAATCTAAAATGAAAGAGCTCTCAAAGAAAAACGAATATGTTGTTAGAAAAGTTGTTTCAAAAGATGAAGCTTTAGATATTTTTAAAAACGATGAATACAAAACTGAATTAATTAATGAACTTGAAGGTGAAATTTCGATTTACAAACAAGGTGATTATGTTGACCTTTGTTGCGGTCCACACGTTCCATCAACAGGATTCATTAAATTCTTTAAATTAGAAACGATTGCAGGTGCATATTGGAGAGGAAACTCTGAAAACAAACAATTAACAAGAATTTATGGCGTTTGCGCTTCTACTAAAGAAAAATTAGAAGAAATCGAAAACATTAAAGAAGAAGCTAAAAAGAGAGACCACCGTAAAATCGGTAAAGAAATGGGCTTATTCTCATTCAGTGAATACGGACCTGGATTTCCATTCTTTTTACCAAAAGGCTTAACATTAAGAAGACAAATTGAAAACTGGTGGTATGATCTACATGATGAGCATGGATACAAAGTTATTAAAACACCAATCATCTTAAGCAAGGAACTTTGGTTAACTAGCGGACACTGGGATCACTATAAAGAAAATATGTACACAACAAAAATCGATGATAGAGATTTCGCAATTAAACCAATGAACTGCCCTGGTGCTATTCTTGTTTATAATTCAGAACTTCATTCATATAAAGATTTACCATTGCGCTTAGGCGAATTAGGATTAGTTCATAGACATGAAGCTAGTGGTGCTTTAAACGGTTTATTTAGAGTTAGATGCTTTACGCAAGATGATGCTCATATTTTCTGTACAAAAGAACAATTAAAAGATGAAATTGAAAACTTATTAAAATTCTTCGATGAAATCTATTCAGTTTTCAAACTTGACTACTCAATTGTTTTATCTACAAAGCCTGAAAAAGATTATATCGGTGATGATGCAATTTGGGAACAAAGTGAAAGAATATTAGCTGAAGCTTGTAAGGCAACTGGTAAAGATTTCAAAATTAACCCAGGTGATGGTGCTTTCTACGGTCCAAAATTAGACTTCAAATTAAAAGATTGCATGGGTAGAATTTGGCAATGTGGTACAATTCAACTCGATATGAATCTTCCAGAAAGATTTAACTGTACATTCATCAACAGTAAAGGTGAAAAAGAAAGACCTATCATGCTTCATAGAGCTATTTTAGGTTCATTTGAAAGATTTATTGGTATCATAACTGAACATTTCGCAGGCGCTTTCCCAGCATGGTGTACTCCTGTTCAAATTAAAGTATTACCTGTTAATAATAACTTCCACTTAGAATATTCTAAAAAATTAGTTTCAGAATTTAAAAAGCATCATTTTAGAGTTGAATTAGATGACAGTGAAGAAAAACTTGGATATAGAATGAGAAATGCACAAATGCAAAAGATTCCATATACAATTGTTGTTGGTGATAAAGAAGTTGAAAATAAAACAGTTACATATAGAAAATATGGAACTGATAAGCAAATTACAGTAAGTATCGACGATTTTAGTAAAATGTTACAAGATGAAATCGATTCAAAATCATTGCTAGTTGAATTGAAAAAATTTTCTAAATAATGAAAACAAATGTGATGCGTATTTTGGAAAGTAGTAAGATTCCTTACACTTTCCATGAATACGAGGCTAATCCAAAACTTACAGGATCTGAAATAGCTAATATTCTAAATGAAAATCCAGATTCTGTTTTTAAAACTTTAATAACAGTTTCAAAAACAAAAACTTATTACGCATTTCTTATACCAGTAAATAAGGAATTAGATTTAAAAAAGGCTGCTAAATCAGTCAATGAAAAGAGTGTCGAAATGATACCACTAAAAGATTTATTAAAAGTAACCGGATATGTTCATGGTGGTTGTTCACCTATCGGATTAAAGAAAAATTACCAAGTAGTAATTGATTCTACTTGTCAAAATTTTGATAATATTTACTTTAGCGGTGGTAAAGTCGGCTTACAAGTTAATGTTAAATTAGATGATTTAATTAAATTAATTAATCCAATAATTTACGACATAAAAATTTAAATAAAACAAAAAAGTATCGATATAATCGATACTTTGTCGAAAGCTATCATTCAATTTGATAGCTTTTTTATTGTTTAAATTCCAGGAAATACTTCTCCAATGGAATTAAGATTAAATTCCATTATCCACTTTGTAAGTGTTTGGAAGCCATCCATATTAAGTTTAGCGTCGCTTATAACCCATGAAGCAATTTCTGTATTTGCACATGAGAATCCGTATAAACACCATACATAGATATCACAAATAACAAATCCAATAGCGATACCAGCGACAGCACCTAATAATCTATCAAAGAATTTGCCAGCTCCATTAGCGTTAACCAAACTCCCTAAAGCTTTAGTTAAAAGCCATAAGACTAAGAATCCTAATAAGAAGACTCCTATATATGAGCCAACTAAAACTAATGAAGCTCCAAAACTATTAGCGTTAACAAAATTACTAATAGCTTCTACTTTTTCAATTAAAAGGCCACTAACAACTCCACCAAGATAAAAACTAAGTACACCACCTCCAGCTAAACAAAATAATTTAGATGAAGATTTTACAAAACCTGAAACAAGTCCACCTAGAAAAAATACCCCTATTATTACTAATAAGACTATATCATTAGTTGCCATAAAATTTATTATTTAGCTTTTCCTTGGTTAGCTACTGCGTTCATTGCAGCAGCAATTTTGTCTTGATCACCAAGATATCTTTTACTGATTACGTTAAAATGTTCATCGAATTCATAAACTAATGGGACACCAGTTGGAATGTTTACGCCAACAATATCATCATCACTAATTCCTTCAAGATATTTAACTAATGCTCTTAAACTATTTCCATGAGCTGCAATAATTACTCTTTTTCCGCTAACAATAGCAGGTTTAATTTCGCATTCCCAGTAAGGAAGAACTCTAGCAACTGTATCTTTTAAACATTCAGTTAATGGTAAATCATCAACACTAACATCTCTATATGTTTCTTGATTTGCTGGATTTCTATCATCTTCTTCAGTTAATGCTGGAGGTTGAACATCATAGCTTCTTCTCCAAACCTTAACTTGTTGTTCTCCATATTTTTCAGCAGTTTCACTCTTATTTAAGCCTTGTAAAGCTCCATAGTGTCTTTCATTTAATCTCCATGTTTTATGAACAGGAATAAATTCTTCACCCATTTCACCTAAAACAAAATTTAATGTGTGAATTGCTCTTTTTAAATATGAAGTATAAGCAACATCAAAGTGGAATCCTTCTTCTTTTAATAATTTTCCACCTAACTTTGCTTCTTCAACGCCTTTTTCACTTAATTCAACATCAGTCCATCCAGTGAATAAATTTAATTTGTTCCATTCACTTTCACCGTGTCTAATTAAAACTAATTGATATTTTTTAGCCATGTTATACTCCTTTTTGTATACATGTACATTTTATATTTTTTCATTACTAAAATCTATCTTTACAATAATATTTTTTAATATTTTTTGATAAAAAAAGTATTACATTTCTTTAAATTCTTTGATATAAATAAATTAATGTAAATAGTAATTTTCGTTAATAATCCTTTCTTAAATATAAAAGCGTCTGGTTCAATAATCTAGGCGCTTTTATATTTATCAAAAATTCAGTATTTTTTTACTATATTAGTACATAATAT
>CAUWDL010000083.1:0-5253 GCA_963557285.1 uncultured Bacilli bacterium
TTGGTATTTTGTTCATTTTTGAATTAGCATATTCTAATAACTTAAAAAAAGAATATGCAATTATTCATGAATTAAGAAAAGAAGAAAAAAAGCAATATAAGGTCTCGAAAGAAACTATCGATTTAATAAATATTAAATGTCATGATTTTAGACATCAAATTAGAGAATTAGGAAAAGAACAAAACATTAACGAAGAAGCAATATCTAATATTAATAAATTAATTAATATTTATGATCAAACAATTAAAACTGGTAACGATGTATTAAATGTTATTTTAACTGAAAAATCTTTGACTTGCTCTAAATATGGAATCAAGTTTGTTTGTATTGCTGATGGCGAAAAATTAGATTTTATTGCTGAAGAAGATATATATTCCTTATTTGGAAATATATTAGATAATGCAATTGATGCAACAAAAGATTTAAAAGATGAAGAGAAAATAATTACATTAAAAGTTAAAAATGTTGGCAACATGATTTCTATTTCAGAACATAACAGTTTTGATAAAGAAATTAAGCTTGAAGATGGACTTATAAAATCAACAAAAAATGATTTGTTACATCATGGCTTTGGATTGAAATCTATTAAAATGGTTGCTGAAAAATATAACGGCACAATGAATATTTCAATTAATAATGGATTTACCATTTCTTTACTATTTATTAGATAAAATTTTATATATTTTGGCTTTAAAAAATAAATAAGAACGTATATTTGCAATAATATTTGCATATTTACTATTAAAACTTAAAATTAAATTAAATCAGTTTTTTACGATTGAATTTCGTTAAAATAAGTATATATTATGTTTGTTTAAAGAAATAGAGAGGTGCTGTATGTTTAAATTTTTAGGCAATGTTATTTGGGTTATCTTTGGTGGCTTTGAATGGTTTTTAGCATTACTTGTTGCAGCTGTTGCAGCTTGCTGTACAATCATTGGTATTCCAGTGGGTATTCAACTTTTCCAATTAGCAGGATTTGTTTTATGGCCATTTAAGAAGACAGTTGTTAAAAAAGATCTTGGAGGATTCAAGAAAATTCTTAACGTCATCTGGGCTATCTTATTTGGATGGGAAATCGCTTTATTATTCTTATTTATGGGAGCAATTTTCTGCATTACAATTATCGGAATTCCATTTGGAAAACAATACTTCAAGATCGCAAAGTTTGCTTTATTCCCATTAGGACATACTTTTGCTAAAAAATAGAATTTAGGCAATTTTAATTATTTAAAACGTTGAATTATAAAAACACTCAAGTTATGTTCTTGAGTGTTTTTATTATATTAAAGTAGTTTTATGTAATTGCATTAAATGTTGGCGGAAACTTACTTTTATAACAAAAAAAGTTTTTTATCCGTTATGAAATAGTGACTTTTAATATGATTATTTAATTGAATTAATTTTGATATAAAGTAGCTTAGAAATTATTTTACTTTTTCCTCTTTAATTGATTATAATTAAAAAGGAAATGATGATCTTCCAAGTTAATATTAACTAAACCGCTATTAATTAAAATAAAGCTGATGACGTCTACACTTTTTGTGTATAGTCATCAGCTTTTTATATTGCTAGAAAGGGATTAATTATGTTTTTAAGTATCGGAACAATACTCATTTTAGGTTTGCTAGGCGGATTTATTTTTACGAAAATAAAAATACCTAAAATTATTTTTTATATATTGCTAGGTATATTATTAGGTCCAAGTGTTTTAGGATTTTTAGATAAAGATTTATTAAATGTATCTAGCTATTTAAGACAAATTGCTTTGATGATAATTTTAACTCGCAGTGGATTATCTTTAGATTTTAAGAAGTTAAAAGAAATCGGCAGACCTGCAATTTTAATGTGCTTTCTTCCAGCAACTTTTGAAATAATAGGTGTTACTATTTTTGCGCCGATGTTATTAAATATTAGTTATTTTGAAGCGATGCTTCTTGGAAGTGTCTTAGGAGCGGTTTCACCGGCTATAGTTGTTCCTAGAATGATAAAACTGCAAGAAGAAAAATATGGAGAAAAAAATCATGTTCCAGAATTAATCATGGCAGGAGCAAGTTGTGATGATATTTTTGTAATCGTTTTATTTTATAGTTTTAAAAGCTTAGTAAAAACAAATGAGTTTAATCCGTTGACTCTTATTGAAATTCCTACGAGCATTATTTTTGGTGTTTTGCTTGGGCTAATAGTTGGCTATATTTTGCTTTTATTATTTAGAAAATTTCCTATTAACACAGTGATTAAAACAATAATTGTTATTTCTTCAAGTTTTCTTATGCTTGGTATTGAAAAACTTTTTGAAATATATTCAATTACAGAAAATTATCATATCAATATTTCAAGCTTATTAGGAATTATTGTTGTAGGAATTATACTATTAAAGAAAACACCAATTGAAGCGAAGAAAATTAAAGTTAATTATGATCACTTATGGAATGTATTTGAAATTCTATTATTCGTTTTAGTTGGTGCAACTGTTGATGTGAAATACGCTTTTAGCGAAACATGAGCGATTTTAATTGGCGTTTTATTATTAGGATTATTATTTAGAACATTTGGTGTTTTAACTAGCTTAATGTTTACTAAATATAATTGGAAGGAAAGACTTTATATAATAATTGCGTATTTGCCTAAAGCCACAGTTCAAGCATCTATTGGAGGAATCGCTCTAAGTGAAGGCTTAGCGTGCGGGTCACTAATTTTAACAGGAGCAGTAATTTCAATATTAATTACAGCGCCAATAGGAGCCCTCCTAATGGATTTATTATATAAAAAGCTTCTTAATAAAGATGAATTAGTTTCATCTAAAGAAACAGTTTGATGTATATTAGTAAAGCATTATTATTTCTTTTTATTAATAATATATTTTATTAATATTGCAATAATTGCGACAAAAGCGATAATGGAACTTGCAATAATTCCAATCATTCTATGATCTAAAGAAATTAATGTGTTAATAAGCATAAATAATACCTCATTAAGATAATTCGTAAATTCTATCACAAATAGATAATGTTGATTTTCTGTGGGAAATAATTATTATCGTCATATCTTTTTTATACAGTTTTAACGCATTTAAAATTATTGATTCGTTAATTGCATCAATGTTACTTGTCGCTTCATCTAATAACAGTAGTTTAGGTTTTCTTAAAAATACTCTTGCAAGTCCAATGCGCTGTTTTCTCCAGTTGATAAATTATCTTTTAATTCGTTGATTTTTGTATCAAAACCATGTGGCAGTTTTTTAATATATTGATAGACACTCGCATTTTTGCATGCTTCAATAAGCTCTTGCTCAGTTGCATCTGGATTTGCAATTAATAAATTTTCTTTAATAGTTCCATAGAATAAGTAAGTTGATTGTGAAAATAAATTAACATTTTTATATAAATCTTTAATTGATGTTTCTTTTATGTTTTTATTGTTGTATAAGATTTCACCTTGATCAACATCATAGAACCTCATTAATAGTTTTAACAATGTTGATTTCCCACAACCTGATGGACCAAGAATCCCTAAAATTTCATTTTTATTCACTTTCATTGAGAAATTTTTAATAACAAGTTTTGAATCGTATTTAAAAGATATGTTATTAACTTTAAGCGATTCAAAAACGAATGGGAAACTATTAGAGGTATCTTTTATTAAAGGCTTTTCTTCTAATAAATTAAGAACTCTATTTCCTGAAGCAAAAGTCATTGCTAAATTTCTAGGCAATTCAGCTAAAGCTAATACACTTCCAAATGATGACGTTAATGTAACGTAACCTAAGATAATCATTGGTGAATTTATGATGCTATTTTTAGCTAAATATGCACCTACTATAATGATGCATATATTCATTATTATAATTATTGAATTAGATATATTTTTAAATAATGCTGATTTCTTATCTAATGAGTCATTTAAATTTATTAAATCAGATGACATCTTTGATACTTTATTTAGTCGAACGCTTTGATTGTTTGAAGATAAAATTTCAAAATATCCGTATATAGAATCTAAATAGAATTCGTTAAAAACACCAAGCTCTTTTCTATATTTTTTACCAAATTTATTATTTATTTTATAATAAATTAAAGGAATAATTGCACCAATAATTATATAAGATAATAAAGCAATACTAGCAAAAATCCATGATGAAAAAAATCCTAAAAATAGAAATACTGTTGTTGAAGTTAAAATTGCTATTAGAAATGGAGAGATAGTATGAGCATAAAAAACTTCTAAGGTTTCAATATCAGATTGAATAAGAGAAATAATTTCGCCTTTATTCTTGCTTTCAAGTTTAGCGGGGAAAAGTTCTCTTAATTTATTGAACAGCTTTCCTCGAATAATTGCTAAAAGATTAAAAGCTATATAGTGATTAAAATATTGTTCAAAATATCTTACAACCCCACGTAATAGACCACTAGCTATGATTATTAAGAATATCCAAACATAATCTAAGGAAATAGGTATATTAAGAAATTTTAATATTGCTATAGCGCCAAATACTGTGATATTCATAGCAAGAATATAGCCAATAGTTCCTAATAATGCTGCTAAAAAAATCACGCCAAAAAAAGGACCAATCAACTTGATGAGTTCATAAATTAATTTAATAACATTACGCTTTTTCATATTCGCCACCATTTTCTAATTCATTTTGCAATTTATATAAATTACTAAATTCACTTTTAATACTCATTAATTCGTTAAAGGCACCTTGTTCAATTATTTCACCATTGCTTAAATAATAAATAATATTAGCTTTTGTACAGTTTTTAAGTCGGTGAGAAATGAATAAAATGATTTTATTTTTTGCTAATTCGTGTATTTTTTCTAAAATTATTTCTTCGCTTTCACTATCAATATTAGAAGTAGCTTCATCAAAAATATAAAAGTCATATTCTTTTGATAAATAGAAAGCCAAGATTAATCTTTGCTTTTCACCTCCTGAAATATTAGAATTTTGATCGTTTATTTTTAAATCTAATGAGAAGTGTGAAAGTTTTACTTCATTTAATAGTGAAAGCATTTCTTGTTCAGAAATATGCGCATTATAAAACTTAAAAATATCTCTTATTGTTTCATGAAATAAAAATGTATTATTGCTTACATAACAAGCTTTTTTATAAAAAGATTTAGAAGATAGATTGTTTATATTTACATCGTTTATTAAAATTTCACCATCGTTTGTTCGCTCTATCTTTGAACACAATTTTGCAAGCGTTGATTTTCCACTTCCAGATAAGCCAACAAGGCAATTAAATC
>CAUWDL010000084.1:0-5228 GCA_963557285.1 uncultured Bacilli bacterium
TTGAACTTACTGATGAAAATAAAAATATATTAAGAAAAGCAATTTTATCTGAATATAAAGAAGCAAGTTTCTCTTTTGAAAATTTTCAAAAGAATCCAAAGATTATTTTTGAATTCATAAAAGGAAAAAAAGAAAATATTATTAACAAAGGAATTAATGTATTATTTACCGGGTCAAAAATTATTGGTGATTATATATTAAAAAGTGTAACGATTGAAAAAGAGAGTAAAAAAGACTCTTATTTGTTAGTAGCTTATTTTTCTCCATTTATTAAGCTTAAGGCTAAAATAGATTATTTAAGTGAAGCTAATGAAATTGCACATGATATTGTTAATAGAAATTTTGACTCTTTAATCGAACTTCTCAATTTAAAATCCCATCATGATAAGTATTTAAATATGTCTAAATTTGATGAAAAGCGTGATCCATGTAGCAAACTTAAAATTAGAAATATTAATATTAAGCCAATTCCTAAAAAAGGGTACATTAAAGCATCTAAAGATTTAGAGGTTGATGCATCAATGGATGCAATCCATTTCGGTACTCATTTACATTTATTATTAGAAATTATGGATTTTAAAAATCCAAATTATGATTATATAAAGGATGAAAGAGAACGTAATATAATCAAAAAAGTAGTAAATTTACTTGATGAAATAAATATTAAGGATGCTGATATATATAAAGAATATCAATTTGATGATCCATCTGATGGAGTAACAGGTGTTATTGACTTGCTTTTAATTTATAAAGACAAAGCGATTATCATTGATTATAAACTTAAGAATTTAAATGATGAAAATTATCCAAAACAATTAGGTTTATATAAAAAATATGTTATGAAAGCTTTCGGAATGCCTCAAGTTGAAACTTATTTATTATCTATATTAAATGGCGAATTAAGTAAAATTAATTAATATGTAAAGCCTCGCTTCGAGGCTTTACATATTTTCATTTATAGAAATAATTTATATCATTTTAATGTTATTAGTATTAAAATAATAATATAAGGGCCTATAGTTCAGTTGGGAGAACGCTTCGTTCGCAACGAAGAGGTCGTGAGTTCGATCCTCATTAGGTCCACCAATATGTAAACAAAAGTCTAATACAATTTGTATTAGACTTTTTTAATAAATTAATCTCTTATACCAGGAGCGGATAATGTATAAATTTCTTTAATAATCTTATCTTTATCAACTATCCTATCTTTACTGTTGCCTATTTTTTTGTAAATAAGATTTGCATAAGCCCCAGCATAGTAGTAGATTGCAAAATCAATATCAATATCACTTTTTACAAATTTGTTATATTTATTTACTATTTTAGTAAAAACGCCTTCAATTAATGAATTCAAAGACCGAAATAATGTTTTACTTTTATCATTTTCGATCATTTTTCTGAAAGGCAAAGCTTCTTCAACTAAAAAATCTACAACAATTGTAATTGCTTTCCGAAACAATAATCTTGGATTGATAGAATGATCATCTTGAATTAACGGTTCAATTTTTTCTAATAATTCATCAGCGTATCCTTCTAATAAATATGTGAGAAGTTCTGTTTTATCATTAAAATGATTATAAAAAGTAGCTTTGCTGACTAAAGCTTTATCTGTAATTTCTTGTACGCTAATATCATCTAAATTTTTTTCTTGTAATAAATCTAGCATTGCTGATGCTAGATCTCTTTTACTTCTAATTGTTCTTGCGTCAATTGATTTTGAATCATTCATTTTATCCATTTCCTTAACCTCACCTTAATTATAACATAAAAGACTTGAATTAATAGACTAATGTGTATATATTAGACGCGTGTTAAGTAATTAGACACTAGTATAAAAACTTTAAACAAGGAGGAGGCACTATGGAGAAGTTAATTGAAGTTAAAAATTTAACCAAAGATTATGGACAAGGCCGTGGTGTATTTGATGTTTCTTTCTATGTTAAAAAAGGTGAGTGTTTTGGATTTTTAGGACCAAATGGTGCTGGTAAATCTACCACAATCCGCCATATTATGGGCTTTTCAATTCCAGATAGTGGTGAAACCTTATTAAGAGGACATTCAAGAGAAACAAAACGTGAGCAATTAATGTATAAAGTAGCTTATGTTCCAGGTGAAGTGGCTATGCCAAAAAATCTTACTGGTCAAGAAGTTATAGACGAACAAATTAAGTTAAAACATGTAAAAGATTTAACAAAATTAAAGTATTTAATGGATTATTTTGAGGTCGATCCTAAATTACCAGTTAAAGAAATGTCCTTGGGCATGAAACGTAAAATTGCTCTAGTGTGTGCATTTAGCGATGATCCAGATATCATTATTCTAGATGAACCATCTAGTGGTCTTGATATAGATATGCAAGCTAAATTTATTGATTACATATTGGAACTTAAAAAACAAGGCAAGACAATATTACTTTCAAGTCATATGTTTAGTGAAGTTGACGCATGCTGCGACCGTATTGCTATTATTAAGGATGGAAGAATCGTTTCATTATTTGATTCAGCTGACTTAAAACATAAGAGTAGAAAAGAATATTTTCTTACATTAAAAGATGAAGATACGGCAAATAAACTCTTAAATGAATTGTTAGAAAAACATTATGAAGCAAAAATAATGGAGAATGACCATAAAATTGTTAATGTTTATGCTTATGATGAGAAGATAAATGAGTTTACTAAATTAATTAGTGCATACCAAATAGATGATTTCACTGAAAAGAAAGAAACACTCGAAGAATTCTTTATGTCATTCTACAAGGAGGATATCAACTATGCCAGTATCTAAAAAAGATAAATATATAGAAATCCATAATGTTACCAAAGATTATGGCAAAGGACGTGGTAATTTTGATATTAATCTTACGGTAAAAGAAGGTGAAACTCTTGGTATAGTTGGTGAAAATGGTGCTGGTAAAACCACATTGATGCGTCAATTAATGGGCTTTATAAGAAGCGACGATGGTTATATCACCATTGATGGATATGATGCTTACGAAGATTCACGAGATACTAAAAAACTTATTGGGTATATACCAGGAGAAATTAATTTTCCAGATGTAGAAAGTGGTATTAAGTTTCTTCATAACTATGGTGATAGCTTAGGTGCAAAACCAAGCGATTATGAATATGCTAATACATTAATTAAACGTATTCAATTAGATGTAAGAGCATATCCTAAGAGAATGAGTAAGGGTATGAAGCAAAAAACATCTATTGTAGCTGCGTTTATGCGAAAGCCAAAAATATTATTACTTGATGAACCATCTATTGGACTTGATCCATTAATGAGAGAGGAACTTCTTCAAATTATTCTTGAACAAAAAAAGATGGGCGCAACGATCATTATGTCTAGCAACTCAGTAGAAGAACTTGAAAGAGTTAGTGATCGAGTAGCTTGGATAAATAAAGGCAAAATCGTCGATGTCGCTTCAATGGATGAAATTCATAATCGTAGTTTTAGAGATTATAAAGTAGATTTTACAAATAAAGAAGATTTCGAGAAATTTAAGACATTAGGTTTTAACATTACTCGTATTCAAGAAGAATATAACCAAGTTAACGTTCGTATTGATAAAAAAGATGTTGATAAATTTTTAAAAATTATTTCTACAATGAACATTAAGTTTATTTCAGAAAAACCTTATAACTTATCAACATACTTTAAAGAAAAGAGGGCGAATAAAAATGTTTAGAAAAAGAGATTCTAGAGGTAGATTTGCAAAAGAACATGTTGATGAAATAAATGTAAATCAAGATACTTCTATTCCAGATGAAAAAAATGATGAAGTTAAAATTTCTGATACTGATTCTACTAATGAAGTAATTAAACAAGAACATGATCAAGAAACTAATGTACTAAGTGAAAAAAATATAGAGGCTGTTACTTCAGTTGACGAAGTTCAAGAAGATAAATCTACTGAAGTAAAAGAAGTAACACCATCATCAAAAGAAGAAAAAGCTGATGAACAAGATGATGATGAAGCTACTGAGCATAAGCCTTCTAAAGATGAATTAAAAGCTGAAAAACGTGCAGAAAAGCGTAGAAATAAAGCAGAAAAGAAGAAAAACCGTGCAAATAGGCATTTATTTTCATGGGCTTTATTTAAAGAAAACTTTAAATCACATTTTAAATCTTTGTTAATCGTTAGTCTTGGTAATGCTACGATTATGGCTATTATCATCGGTATTCTTTCAGGATTACACATTAACGCGACAAGCAATTCATTAAAAGATTTATTCGGAAGTGCTGATACTGAAAGTGAAGTAAAATCAGGTGCAATTTCTTTTTATAGTGCGTTTAATGGCGGAGCAGAAAGCTTTGATGAATTTAAAAATGGAACAAATACATTAGAAGAATCTTTAAAGAAAATTTTGTCTATGCCAGGCGACTCACAAACAACTACAAAAATTGATGCGTTAAAATTAGTATATAATGCAAAATTATTAATTGTTGATGGTAGTGATGACGCTAAGCATGAAGCTGCTAAAAAAGCTGTTATAGATGAGGTTGAAAAAACATTTACTTCAGAGACTCCTGATTCCCAAAAGATCGCTGTTAAAACAATTATTAATAAGTTCTTTGATTTATATAGAGCAAACAATAAAGGCAATACAGCGGATTTATTAAAATCAAGTATTCAACAAACTTTAGGAACAATACTTTCTACAACATTTAATTCTAGCGAAACAGAATCACTCGAAATAGAAAAGATTGCAAAAAATATATTTGATCAATATTACGCTGAAGGAGCTAACAAAGATCAAATCATTAATGAAAATGTTATTAAATTAATGAAATATGCTACCCCAAGTGATAAACGTGAATTTGCTGCTAACTTGAGTTCTGAACTTGATAAAGCATATCAAGCAAATCCTGAAGAATATGTAAAAGATGAATTAATTGAAAACGGAATTTTAAAAGACGCAATTATTAAAGAAACCCTTAAAACAGTTCAAAGTGTTGCATATTTAAAGTATCTACCAGATTTCGTTGTTGATTGTTATACATCTAATTTTGGATATCCTATTACATATGTTCCAACAGGTGAATATAACGACAATGGGACTGAAAAAGTTGAGATGATTGAAGTAAAGGTTTATAACCCAAACGTCTTTATTGAAAGAGAAGTTAAGATGGGTACAACTTCCAATATGGTTGAAAAATTACATAAGGAAGCAATTACTGGTGAACCTTATACTGAAGACCAAATTAATGAAGCAAAAAAAGAA
>CAUWDL010000085.1:0-5200 GCA_963557285.1 uncultured Bacilli bacterium
GTTTGTATTAACGGAAAACAAATTTTAAGAAGAAAATATTTGGGGCGCGACATGTTAACTAAGTCCATAGCGATGAAATGTGAAAAAGATTTAATCATACAATATAACAGTCGTTTAGATGATTATAAAATTAATGACCTATTTTCATTATTTGAAGAGTATTTATTTAAAAAATATAAAGAAACATCAGCTAAAAGATATTTGAGTTCTTTTAATTTAGTTATTATGAAATATTTTAAAGACTTAAATATATCCGATATCACTCCTAACTATTTAGAATATGTGAATGACTGTATTAATAATCTTAATTACAAAGGAATTGAAGTTTACATATTTTTGGCTAAATCATTTATTAATTTTTTAAGTAATTATGGTCTTGAAATAAATACATCATGCCTTTATAAGTTTAAATCTTCTAGAACTATTAAACCCAAACACAATTTTTATACCTTAAAAGAGTTTAATAAATTTATAAATGTAATTCATGATTTATCTGATTTATTAATGTTTAATCTTTTATTCTACTATGGGTTGCGATGTGGCGAATTAAGAGGATTAAAAGTTTCTGATTTTCAAAAAGATAGAATTTCAATTGAACGTGAATTATCTAATAAAGGCCGTTTCGGTGGTCAAGCTACATTTGATACTAAAACTTCTTCTTCAACTCGTTA
Source organism: uncultured Bacilli bacterium (assembly GCA_963557285.1). Classification (GTDB taxonomy): domain Bacteria; phylum Bacillota_I; class Bacilli_A; order RFN20; family CAG-826; genus Onthovivens. The sequence continues at coordinate 672 of CAUWDL010000085.1, forward strand.
TTATCCTTATGTTTCAAATATTAAAGAATTATTTACTAAAGTTGTTAAAGAGAAAAAATTATTAAAGAATGATTTTCTATTTAAGGTTCGTGAAGATTGCACGGTAATTGGAGAAACTACAATTAGAAGAAAAATAGATAAATACTCTTCTTTGGCTAACGTTAAAAGAATTAAGATTCATGAATTTAGACATTCTTGCGCTTCATATTTAATTAATAAAAATGTAGATCCAAAAGACATTGCTAGTTGGCTGGGTCATTCATCTGTTGATACTACATTAAGGGTTTATGCTCATCTTTTACCTATAAGAAAAGAAGCTGTTAAAAGTATAATTGATGAGGATGTTTTATAAGTTCTGATACAACTGATACAATTTTTAGGGGTATAAAAATAAAAAAACCTCGATAGAATCGAGGATATTTGCAAATGGTGACCTATACGGGATTCGAACCCATGAATGCATGCGTGAAAGGCATGTGAGTTAAGCCACTTCTCCAATAGGCCATAAACGCTTGGCGCTGACTATAGGATTCGAACCTACAACCTATCGGTTAACAGCCGATTGCTCTACCGTTGAGCTAAGTCAGCATCTCTCAAGCGCTTAATAATACTATCATAGAGAAACGCTCACATCAAGAAGAAATTTAATTTTTTTAAAAATTTTCAATTTTTCTATTCAAATGTAAATTTATAGTAATTAATTAAGCTTTTTATCAATTAAATCTAAGAGTTCTCCAACAGTCTTAAGGCCTTTTGTTTCAGCTGAATCAAAAGTAATGTTAAATCTGTCTTCTAAGTCTAATAAAAATTCAACAACATCAAGAGAATCTAAACCATATGTGGATATAGTAGCGTTCTTGTCAATTTCTTGAACATTTAATTTTTCTTTGATCATTTGAATTACTTCATCTCTTTTTTCGCTCATATGTTTTATCCTTTCGCTCTTGATATTATAACACGATTTAAGCAATAAACAATTAGCCACCTAAATGTTGTTACAATTAGGTGGCTAAAAAATATTAAAAAGTTAAATCGCCGTTCATTGCAGATGCTGCACTAATTAATTCAGGATTAACACTAGGATCGAAATCATTAAATGATTCAGTAACTTTATCAGCAGCTCCTTTAAACGCTGAATAAAGTGTAAAACCTATAGCTCCGAAAATCGATACTACTAATAATACTCCTAATAATTGGCCTTTAATTTCTGACATTTTTTACTCCTTTCAAATTTTTAACCATATATATTGACAACAGTAAAGCGCTTCACCTTTATTTCAATAGGCTTAGCATCAAGCGATATCATCTTGTAATCTTTAATTAGGTAATATCCTATTACCGAACCTTCTTCATAATTATGATCAGCACCCACTGGTTCAATTCTTGCTTGAGCAGAATCTAAAAAAAATTGCTTTAATTCGTTAGATATCTCTCCACTTTTTGAAATTTTATAACTAACGCTACTTGATAATGCATCAAGACTAGTGTAATTAAGTTGAATCATTAAAAAATCAACACCAAACATAAATGCAACAAATATAAAAAACATTGATAAAATGGTTCCGATTTTAGAAGCCACTAGATATACCTCCAATAAGAGTAACAATAACCAATAGCATAGTTATCATTATGTATCCACTGCCTCCAAGAGACATTGTTATAAATAAATCTAATTGTTTATACCTTTTCATCATATCTTCTTCTAGATATCGATTTTTAAAATTATCAAATAGCGAAATAAATTGATTTAAATAATTTTGTGTAAAGCCACCATCAATCATTTGGTACAGAGAAATCATTACCTCTTCAATAACTTTATTTTTAAAGCCCTTACCAAATTCAACAAAAGGCATGATTGATTTATCATTATCTATTTTGTTTAAGAAAATAGTTATTTCTTTCTTCATATTTATCGAAGTATATTGGCTAGCTTCTTTTAACGATCTATAAACATTTTCTTTATTACTAAGATAAATTCTTAAATATGAAAACACTTCTATAAATTCAATCTCTAGTTTTCTTCTTCTTTTTTCTAATAAATAGTCATACTTTTTAAATGAAATATACGTGGCTATTATTGATAACAAAAGAGAACAAAAGAGTATAAGTATGTTCTTAGTTAATACATAACTTGCAGCAACAATTATTAAACAAAATAGGCATACTAAGCTAATTTGAATTTTTTCTTTTTTTAAATCTAAATTTAGCTTTTCTACTTTTTCTTTCAATTCGTTTTTCTTCAATTTCTGTTTCTCCTTTATAGATGAAACTAGAGTCATATAGTTTTAAAGCAAAAAGATAATAAATTAATAAAAAAATAACAAAGTATAAAAATATCAATATCGGATAGAATGACAAATCTATTTTGTTATTACTTAGGAATGAGGCTAAAGCAATTTTTAATACAATTATTATTAAAAAAGTAAAGCCCCAGCTAACTAAAAAATCTTTCTCTTTTCGTTTAGAAAGTAATTCGTATTCATGCACTCTATTTTCAAGATTTCTTGTATCATGGATTAAAATAGATGAACTTTCAAGAATGTTAGTTCCTATTTCTACATACTGTTTTATTAAATTTATAAAAACGTTGTAAATCGGTAAATCGAAATATTTGTTTAAATGTATAATCTTTTGTTCAACGTTTAAATGTTCTATTGCATCCATTTGTTGTCTTAACTCATCACTTACATTTTGTTTTATTGCCTCATATGTCGCTTGAATAGAAATAGTAACACTTAATGAAATAATAAAATTATTTATGAATGATATCGCTTCATATGTTCTTTTTATTTTTTTGCTAAAACGCTTTTCTTTTTTGCTATAAATAATAAAAAAGAATAGAAAATAAAGTAGAGCAACAACTGTTGTAAGAATAATATTGGTTGTTGAAATGTAAAATATCCCTGCAAAAAGCAATGTAAATAGCACATATAGTGCATATCTATAATTGTTCACCATATACTAATCCCTTATTATAAATATTTATTTCCTCTTCTTTCATTCCTAATTCCTTAGATATTGAATTAGGCAAATTAAAGTAAGAATTTGGATATTTATATAAAGTAACATACTTGCTCTGATCATTTGTGCCTATTTCATCAACAAATCTTACAAATCTTTTCTTATCATAATCAAAGAATGAATCAAGATGAACAACTACTTTAAAATGATCATGTATGTCATTTAAAGTTTCTTCATATGTTAATGATTCGTTTCCAATCATCGCCATTCTTGTCATTCTTTTATAAGTAAATTCAGCTTTTTTAGCATGCAAAGTCGTGATAGTCGGATGACCACTCATTGCGCTATTTAATAAGGAAAGCATTTCTTTTCCTCTAACCTCACCAACAATCAACCAATCTGGTGTACTTCTTAATGCATTTTTGATTAAATCATCAATCGTTACCTTGCTAGCTTCATTATTTAGCTGTAGCCATGTTAGACTGTCGATGTCTTTTATAAAATAGTCTGTCTCTAATTCATTAATATTATCTATAGTAAAAATTCTAGTAAATGGCTCAAGTTTAGATAATAGATATTTTTGAAACTCTGTCTTCCCACTGCCAGTTTTACCGCTTATAACAATCGAAGTTCTACTCTTAATCGTTTTTAGTAATATTTTTAAAGCTTTAGATGGTATAAATCCATCACCATCAGTAATTCTTAATTTTTCATAGCCGATTCTAATTGAGAATGTAGTCGTTTTCTCTCTATTTTTTCTACTTATCGAACTATGAGTTGCGTTTATTCTATATTTGCCTGCGCTTACATCCAATATTGGATTTGTGTAACTAAACAATGAGTCAGTCAAATTCGCTATTTGTCGAATAAATGAATACGCATCTTCTTTTGAAATAGATAAATCACTTTTTAGTCTACCTTTTAAATTATCTTTATAAAAAATAGAATCCCCATTATAAGAAATATCAGTTATTGATTCATTAGATAACAAATCTTTTAAAAAACTATTTTCAATATATTCAACAACTTTATTACTCATCTTATTTCACCTCCTAATTCAAAACATGTTTTTGTATGATAATTAAAAAATTTATTATATGTACACTCAAAATAGATATCTATTTTTTTAACCTCATTGTTATAATCCCATTGCGATAATTCATATTTTCCTGTTTCTTTATTTCTTTGATAAAAAACTATTGAGATTTTATATTTATTTATTTTTCCTTTTAGTGATTTCTGAATATAAGAATTAATATCTTCAATTGCTTTTGGTGGATAATAATAAGGATCTTTGTATTGTCCAACATAATCTATAAAATAAATTGAATTTGACAAAACATCAGGTGACATCTCATTTATTGTTCGTGCAATATACATTCCGTTCATTGAAGCACTGCTAAAAGTTAATATAGAAAGTAAAATCGAGGTAGAAAAAAATATTATTGCTGAGCTCATATCTTATACTCCATCATAAAATTTTTATAATACTTATCACTAGAAGGTACTCCTCTGTAATCCAAAACAGCATTATCTATATAATTATTGTCAAATTTTATTTTAAAGTT
>CAUWDL010000086.1:0-5174 GCA_963557285.1 uncultured Bacilli bacterium
TTAACATCATTAGATTTGAATATAAATATATTTTTTTATTTTTTTGAAAGATCATCCAATACCTAGTTCTTACGTACAGTAAGTAGACTTTATAAAATTTTGTATTATTACATAAATTATAATAGTGGAGTTTTATATAGTATCTAAAACCCTATCAGTAATTCTCTCATCATTATAAACGCCTTGTCCCTCAATAGAACTACAAAAAATATTAACAATTTTAATACCAGATGATAGTAAAAAAGTATTAAGAGCCTCAATCAATTTAGCATCTTTTGATGAGCAAATAATAAAAATAATCTACTACTTCCTTCTATAAATTATTTTCTTCAAAGTTTTCCACTTGTTCCATCACTTTATCAAAAACGTCTGGACTATATTGTGGCGGATAACCATTTTTAACAAGGCATAATTTAATTTCAAACTTTAATTCATTTCTAACATTTCTATTATTCAACCAATCTGCAAAAGATGATTTTGTATCAATTATCTCTTTTACTTTCTTAGCTAAGCTCTTGCACTTATCATTAATTATGACGTCATCAACTTCTTTGTCAGAACCAAATTCAAAATTAAATTGATCACGTAAAGCTAATAAAATATCATAAAATGCTTTTTCTTCAAATGTAAGTCCCATCTTCCTAAAACTATTTCTACTAGCACTCATTTGTTTTAATATCTCTAACGCTTGCTTGGTAGCAGCTGCAATAATTTCTTTAGTAGCTTCTTCTTGAGTTTGACCAGCTTCCTCAGTTGTAAGTTTTTTACGTCTTGCATAATATTCATCAATAGTTTTCTCTAGCAATTCTTTAAACTGCTTAGCCTCTAATTGATTGGTTTTACTGTATTCGGATATTTGTTTCTTTAACATTTTGATTAATAATTCAAGTTTGGTAGCTGGCATTTTAACATCTGATAATTTTTCGAAGTATTCAGTACTAAAGATGTCTTCCTTTTCGCCTTCATCAAGTATACTTTCTACTTTATTATATTTAAGAGCTTCATCTACCATTTAAGATACATATCTATTCATCTTATCTGTATCATAGTCTACAGTTCCGCCCATTTTTCTAACAAATCCTGCAACCGCCATAAAACATTGAGCTAAAACAGAATCTTTTTCGCTTAAATCACCTGAAGGCTGACAAATATCGTATGCCGATCTCATTCTTTGAACAGTTTTTAAAAAATATGTTTTGAATGGAACCTTATTAGTTTTATTATTGTTAGTAATTGACAATTCGTCTGAAGATGTAAAAACATATTCTGCAGCTTTTGCCAATAATGTATATCTTTCAATAGGATTACAATTAACATCTAAAAATGGTGTTAAGTCATATCCAGTAAATAAATCTTTTAGTATTCCTAATTCGTCTTTAAAAATCGTTGTAGCTTGTTCAACATCATCAGCAGTTGGGGCAACTGATGTGTCCCCACCGTAAACTTTCATAGCTTCACGCATGCTATCACGAATACCAATATAATCAACAATTAACCCATACTCTTTACCAGGATACTTTCTATTTACCCTGCTAATTGTTTGAATTAATAGATGTTTTTGAAGAGGTTTATCATTATAAAGTAAAGTTAAACATGGGACATCAAAACCTGTATTCCACATATCTACAACTATAACAATACTAAAATTAGACTTTTCTTGCTTAAATGCAGCATCTAATTCAGCAGAACGTTTATCATTTTGTACTCCACCTAGATAATTGTACATTTCTTTTTCATCATTTTTCCCAACACTTGATACCATTGCCATAAATGGCATTTGTTTTAGTTCCTTTAATTCAGTTTCATTACAATTAACATTATCCGGGCATTTTTTCTCAACAAACCATTCTTGATATTTACTTTCAAATGTCTTTAACAATCAGTGCTACATTTAAATTATTTCCACTTGTATTTTGAATTGTACTCCATCTCGCTTCTATTGGAAGATCAAATGTGCCATCAGTAAATGTTGCATTATCTATAAATGCAGCCTTAATATTTTATCTTCTGGATTTAACCCTTCAGCTCTTAAGCTTTCTTTTAGGTTTTCTAAACCGATTTCATATTTTTCACCCATAAAACGTAAGAAAATTAAAGTTAACATCATATCTCTTTTTTCAAAGAATGAGCCAGAATTGCGAGCACCTCTTAATATATCTCTGCAATTAAACAATATTTGATCAATGCTTATATTTTTGTCTTCTACTTTTGCTTTTTTGCCATATTTTTAACCCTACCTCTATTTTAAATACTTCTAAAAATTAGCATTATTATAGTAATTTTTACTAATACTTATGCTATAAGTCTATTTATTTATATTCGTATACATTTCTCCATAATTTTACCATACTTGTATAGTATATTCTATATTTAAGGCCGTTATTATACCAAAGTATCTAAAATAATCGACTAAAGTATCTTGAATAGTGCCATTAGACTTATCTTTTCTTAATTAACACTCGTTTTTTTGAATTAATTTTAATAATTTCTAGCCATTAATTTCACCATTTTCTACCTATCGTTAAAAAATATAAACAATGCACTAAAAATCAGTGTTTATGCTGCTAAAATACCAGCTTTATTGGTGGCAAATAACCTAAAAAGTGCTGATTATACCTATTAAAATCCATTCTAAGTATAAAAAAGGTTGATACAAAGTGGTATCAACCTGACATTTCTATATGGTGCACAAGATGAGACTCGAACTCACACGGATTTCTCCACTAGTTTCTGAGGCTAGCACGGTTACCAATTACGTCACTTGTGCAACTATTTAATTTTACATGAATCATTCTTTAAATTGAACACCAAGTATTAAATAATAAATAAATAATAGTAAAAAGATATAATATAAATATGGATAAAAAAATAAAACTGTTAAAAGAACTTATATCTAAATCAAAAAATATTGTTTTCTTTGGAGGAGCTGGAGTATCAACAGAAAGTGGAATTAGAGACTTTAGAAGTAAAGATGGACTTTATAATTTAGAATCTAAATATAGATTACCATATGAAATAATGCTGTCACATAGCTATTTTGAAAATAGTACAGAGACATTTTTCAATTTTTATCGTGAATTTATGATTACCGATGCAAAGCCAAATGAAGCTCATCTATTTCTTGCAAAATTAGAAAAATCAGGAAAACATGTTACAATCATTACTCAAAATATTGATGGATTGCATCAAATGGCAGGAAGTAAAAACGTTATTGAATTACATGGTTCAATTCATAGAAATTATTGTATGGATTGTGGTCGCGCATATGATCTTAATTTTATTAGATCGACTACAGGAATACCTAAATGTCCACATTGTGGAGGCATTATCAAGCCTGATGTAATTTTATACGAAGAGCCCTTAGAACAAATGACAATTGTAAAAGCTGAAATCGCATTAAATGAAGCAGACCTCCTTATTGTTGCTGGAACAAGTTTAAAAGTATATCCAGCTGCTTCATTTATAAATTATTATCATGGAGATAATATAATAGTTATTAACAAAGAAAAACTAGATTTAAATAAAAAAGTTACACTTGAAATTAACGCACCAATTGGTGAAACGTTTAAGAATCTTGAAGATTTGCTTAAATAATGAGTAATACTTTATCAAAAGTTTAAATTAAAAACTGTCAATACATTAAAAATATAAATAATAAAATTTACTAATAATATTTAAATTTTACTTCATATTTGACAAGATATTATTATAATCAAAATATACAAAGTTATTGTCATCATCACATAAACTTACAAACGAATCTAAAAATAAATCTTTATATGTTGAATAATAATCTTCTACATAAGGCGTTGCTTGAAAGTCATGTTCTTTGTCTAGCAAATCTATCCTTTTTGGACCATTAACATATCTAAGTAATCGCATTACTTGTTTTGAGTTAATATTGGTTACTAGAATATTTTCACTAATTAAATCTTCTTGAAATTTATCAGTATTAGAAAAATCTACGTTTGATAAAGAAATGACAACTTCATCTTTTAAAATGAGATCCTCATATATCGTATCAATAGAAAAATTATTAACTGGCGAAAAATAAGTAAATGTTTTATTTAGTGATGTTTTGTCACTTAAATTATTTTCTATGGTGCAAGTTGTCTCTCTAATAGCTTTACATAGAATCAATCCAGGCTTCATTTAAATATACAAAATAAAACTTATCATTTTGGTGTTTTATGTTTCTTCGGTATGAGTAAAATCTAGAATCATTATCACCTTTCCCACTCATTAAGTAATCTATATCGAAAAAAAGATGACCAGGTTCTTTTGGTTTTATTTCTTTATTATATTTATAAATTTCATAGGCTTTATTTTTATCAACTTCATGAAGAGAAAATTGATATTTTGATGTGCTACACGAGCTTAATAAAGGCATAAAAGAAATTAAACAAACAATTATTTTATTTTTCAGCATAGCAATCCCCTTTATATTTATAAAATATATTATTTAGAAGCTTCATATCTTCATTATTTAATACAATCACTCCGCTATCATCTATATATGATTTATTTGGTCCTATTATTAGCCCAGTTTCGACATTTCCCCCACAAATAGAACATTTTCTTCTTGTAGGCATAATAGCTTTACTTGATGATGATATAATATGCAGCATCTTTTTTACACCTCCACAATGACATGACATTGTATGATACTTTAAATGGATCCAGGCGATTGTTTCTTCGCTTCATTAAAGGTGACTGATTCAGTATTTTGCTTTTCATAAACTTCTGGAATAATATCATCATTTACAAAAGTATCAACATAAGAAAGCAATTGCAATAACGACACGTATCCACAAGAACATTTTATGTTATATGATGAGTATCTAGATAAATGAGAAAAATAATCATTCACTTTAAAACCATGTTCGTAAATTGTGACTTTTCTTGCTGAGTTATCAACTTGAGTGTGATTCTCTAGATATTTAATCGTACATAAATCATTATTATTTTGACAATTCATATTTATATTGTTTTGAGAATAAGACGACAAAAAAGGTATTATAAATATATTCAGAAATTGTTCCCCCAAAGAAATTATTTACCAAAACAAGTACTTATTTTCTTTATTTTATAATCCTATTTTATAATTTACAATGATTTTATAAAAAATTACATTTTATATTATTAGTTGATAAATTATTCAAAGCATCAAGCTC
>CAUWDL010000087.1:0-5043 GCA_963557285.1 uncultured Bacilli bacterium
TGATGAATTAAGTTTTTTAGGTGGAGAATTAAACAAATTCTTTGCTGATTATATTAAAAACTATGATGCGTATCATATTAACGGATTAATTAATGAAGAAAAAATAATTTCTAATGCTGTTTCTATAGTTAAAAGCAAAGCAGCTGAAACTATAATCAACGATTATAATGATAAACATGATGTTCATATTACAAGTATTGATGAAGTTACAGCTAAAGAATATACGATGGATGGCCATGAATTGATGCAAACTGTTGATAGCTATGCTGTTTCTGGTATTGCAAGTTATAAAACTCTTTATGACACATCTATTTCTAATGGATATTCTGCAAGTGATTCACAATTAATTGCAGGTGCAAAAGGCAGTTTAGGTGTTATAGATCAATTGCCAAATTCAATTCAAGAATCTCTTAATGAAATGGGAGATATGAATACATATGGTATTATTGTTGGTGTTATCGCATTTGGTATTGCTGTCTTGTTAATACCAATGGTTTATACAGTTTTAACTGCTAATTCACTAGTTAGTGAAAAGATAGAAAGCGGTTCACTCGCATTTACAATGTCAACTCCAATTTCAAGAGGATCATTTATCTTTACATCAGGTGCTTATCTTGTATTCACAGAAATTTTCATGGGACTTTGTTTGACAGTAATTTCTGTTTTGGCACAATGTCTTGGTGGATGGCTCGGTAGTGGCGATTTGTTTACTTCGTTACCTATTGACAACATTTTAGCTTATGCGTTTGGTAACTTTATGGTTACACTTGCTATTTCAGGTATTTGCTTTATGTCTAGCTGTTTCTTCAATAAGACTAATACAAATATTGGCGTATCAGGTGGTATTTCTATCTTCTTCTTTATATGTGCGATTTTAGGACTCTTTGCTACAAAAGCAATTCCAGGCACAATAAGAATTGATTCAATGGAAATATTTAACTATGTCACAATATTTAGCTTATTTGATTCACTTAGCGTTATGAGCGGTGATTGGGCATTATATTGGGGCAAATTGGTCGCACTATTATTGATTGCTGCTATCACATATATAATTGGTAGTATTAAGTTCACAAAGAAAGACTTACCATTGTAAAAATATAAAAATCAACTAATTAATAATTAGTTGATTTTTTCTTATTAGTCATTATCTCATTAGCTATTTATTTCGAACTGTTATTACTTATTAAGTTTTATTTTATGCTCATTGATTTAATTGAGTGCTACAATATAAGTGTAATTAATAAAAGGAACATAATATTCCTTGGGAGTGTATCGATGGCAAAAAATTACAGAATTGGTACTCCTGAAAAGCAAGAGTACTTAAGAGATTATAGCTTTAACCCAAAAGGCTATGCTTTTTTAGAACCTGGGGTTTATGCTGCTGATGCAAAGCAAATGCTTGCTTATAACATCGCAAAATCGTTTTATCAAGTTTATCCTGAAGTTTTTAATCTAGAAAGAATTTCTAAATTAACAGGTCTTAAAAAAGAAGAGATTAAAGATCGTATTAAAAAAATGTACGATAATAAGCATATTATGCTTGCTTTAAATGGCTGTGTTAGTATAGAGGGCTTTGGACTTTATTACTGGGTAGTTAAATGCAAGAAGGACACGACAAAAGAAGAAAGAGAAGAACTTGCTAAATTCTTCCAAGATAATGACCAAATTTGTACAGGTTATATGATGGATGAAGGTGGAGATTTTGATTTCTATAATGGAAACCACATGAGAAATCTTGATAATTTAATAAGTGGTGTACTAGATAAAGTAAAAGCTTTTCGTTGTGTTGAATATGTTCACTTATGTCCAATAAGAAGATTAATAAGAGAATCTAGTGTTAATCAGTTTGATGCTAAAGAAGGTTATAGAAGATATACACTTTCTAGCGATAAAGCTAAAAAAATCGCAGCATTAAATCGTGGTATGGATGAAAAAGACTTTGAAATTGTTGCTGCAATAAATAGCTCTAAAACAATGGATCAATTTTTTGATTATGACGTACTAGCGAAATTAAGCGGACTTGATGCTGAAGAAATGAAAAAAGATTTTATGGGAGTTGTAGATGTAGATCACAGTATGATTCCTATAGTTGATATTAATTATCGTAGTCTAGGCTTAAAGCAAAGATTTTATTTAGTTTCTTTATTCGAAAATACTTATACATATCGTAGCGAACAAATCGCTGATGAATTAGCTCAAGATGATCGTTTTATAAACATTTTTGATATGAGTGATGCCCATCATAATTACATGCTAAGTGTGTTTGAAGATGTAACTGATTTAAATGAAATAAAAAATAAATTATTGAGTTATGCTGAAGTAAAAGAAGTTTTAGAAGCTTCTTCAAGCAAACAATTTAGACGTTGGACTTGTAGAATGGACTCCGAAAATGGTTTATATGAAGAATGCATTTTTACAGATGACAGTCTTTTAGATAGAACTCAAGAGGACAAATAATATGGAAATTAAAGAAGCAAGAGAATACGTTGTAAAAAATCTAAAATATGCACTAAATCCTCGTTCAATAGCTGTAGTTGGAGCAAGTAGATATCCAACAAAGGTTGGCAACAAAGTTATATTTGAACTCCAAAAATGGGGCTTTAAAGGAAAAATATTCCCAGTTAACCCAAGAGCGAATGAGATACTTGGATTAAAAGCATATCCTACATTAAGAGACATTAAAGATGAAGTTGATTTAGTTTTCATTGCTGTACCTGCGCATCTAGTAACTTCTATAGTAAAAGATGCACACGAAATAAATGCAAAGGTTGTTGTAGTAGCAACTAGTGCATTTAAGGAAATCGGCAGAGGAGATTTGCAAAACGAAATTACTGAATATTGTAGAAAATATAAGATGCCTTTAATTGGGCCTAATCTAGTTGGAATGGGTTCGCCATATGAACATTTCAACTGCGGATTTATTCCATATTTACCTGTTCCAGGACCAGTAGCGATGATTTCACAATCAGGTGCTAACTTATTAGCGGCACTTGGAACATCTCAAGAAGAACATTTTGGAATGTCATTCTTTGTAGGCTTAGGAAATAAGGCTGATGTTGATTTTAGTGAATTTATCGAATACGCAGAAAAAGATCCTCATACAAAATGTTTAGCAATTTATATTGAAGGCTTAGATAGTCCAGAAGCTTTTATAAAATCGTGCAAGAAAGTTACTAAACCAATTGTTGTTATAAAAGTTGGTAGAAGCAAAATAGGAGTAAAAGCTGCATTTGCTCATACAGCAAGTGAAAATCCTAACGATGATTCGTATTATGATAAAGTTATTAAAGATGCAGGTGCAATTAGAGCAACTACTTGGCAAGAATTTTTGGATGTTAGCTTAGCTCTTGGTTATCAACCTACATTAAAAGGTGACAATGTAGTAATGATTACAAATGGTGGTGGCGCTGGATTATTATCTTGTGATCATTTTGAAAGACTAGGCATGCCACTACACGAATTAAAAGACATATCACCTTTATTAGCGTTAAGGATGTCAGTTTATATGCCAATGTTTGGTTCACCTCTTAATCCGGTAGATATAAGTGGAACAGCGTCAGTTGTTCAATATAAAGGAGCGTTCCAACAAGCATTCCGTGATCCAAATGTTGATGGTGTATTAGGAGCAATATGTCCAACAGCAGTCACAGATGTTATAGGTGTTGCTAAAGCAGCTATAGAAGTCTATGATTCTTGCAAAGAACTTAACAAACCATTTATTATGATTTGTCAGGGCGGTGCAGAGTGCCATGAAGCTATCATGATGTTAAGAGAACATGGAATACCTGCATATAAAACAGCTGAGCAAGCTGTTAATGCGATGGTTGCATTAAGAAAAGCTCATAAATAACAATAAAGCAAAACATCCTTTATCGTTTGATAAAGGATGTTTTATTTATTTTTCTCGTATTTTTTAACTAATTTCTTAAAGTGGATAGACTTTTTAGGACATTTTTTCATACATTTTCCACATCTAATGCATTCTGCGCTATTCGGATTAATATATGGATCGATACCCATATCGCACTTTTTAGAACATATTTTACAACTAATGCATTTTTCATCCACTTCATATCGAACCAAGTTGAACTTATTAAAAATACCGCCAATTGCTCCAAATGGGCAGAGATATTTACAAAAAGGTCGTTTGATAAATATCGATAATATAAAAACTAGACTAAAAACAACAATTTTTAATACTAACATAGCTGTTTCTAATTCTTCTTTATAAGGTATAAAAACAAATGGGATTAAAATCGCTAAGACAATAACTAAAAAATATTTGATATATCTTAAATATTTATCAAAAGGAACTTTTTTAAGCTTAGGAATAGGAATTAGAAAAATAAGTTCTTGTAACCATCCTAATGGACATATCCATCCACAGATTAAACGGCCAGTAAGAACAAGAATAATAAGAATTACAATTAATATAATAGCTCCTATTGACATATCATCTCCAATTAATTAAAAATTATAAAAGAGAAATAAATTTTTAACAAATATAATATTTTTGATGTTCTTAAAATAATTATTTCATCGATACTTTTTAAGATTTTTATTAAATTGCTGTATTATAAATTTGTAATTTTTGTATAGATTAAGGCAGTTCCTTCGTGTATTTTTATTGAAGCTTGTTTGCTCTTTATAAATTCATTAGAGATTCCTAAAGGGACATCATTTGTCATTGTGTAACTATCAAGATTATATTTAAAATTAGAAAGTGAGAGTTTTGTTGTTGAAGAAAGTGCAAAAATTGAAATCAATCCAGAATTATTTTCTTTAAACAACTTGTCTTCGTGTGTTAGAGTAAATAAAACACTATCATCTTGAAACATATAAGATTTTATATTTAAGCTACTTAGATATCTTAATAGTTGTATATTCGCTATTGTGTGATCTAACTTTCCACCTAGACAACCATAAATATAAAACTCTTTAAATCCATCATTGATTAGTTTTTTTATAATATAGAAAGTGTCAGTGTCATCTTTCATTGGATTCAATTCAATTATAGTTTTTGGACTACGAATTAATTGCTTG
>CAUWDL010000088.1:0-4931 GCA_963557285.1 uncultured Bacilli bacterium
ATACAATTTATGGTTGACGGAAAAGAGTATTACAAAATTTCCTCATCTGGAAATGAGGTGATTAGTTTACCAAGCGAGCCAACTGTGGATGGGAAAGTGTTTAAGGGCTGGTTTCTTGATGAGCAATTTACAAAGCCATTTTCTAACGATATGTACTTAAATGAGAAATTAGAAAATGATTTAGTGATTTATGCAAAAATGATTGATGCTTCAAACATTATACCAGTGAAAAAAGTTGCTAATTTTTATGTCGATAATGAACTAGTAGGTCAGTCATTATTTGAAAATAAGAATCAAATTGAAATTCTACAAGCCCCAAATAAAGATGGAAAAGTTTTTGATGTTTGGTATTTAGAAAAAACATTTGAAACAAAATTTGATAGTGTATACATTATGAATCATGATATTGATGATTCAATAAGCTTATATGCAAAATATTTTATTGCAACTGATATAACACCTATTAAAAAAACTATTTCCTTTTATGTTGATGATATTTTGTATTCACAAATATTAACTAATGGTAATGAACAAATTACATTACCAAAAGTACCTACTAAGGAAAATTATCATTTTGTTAATTGGTATACTGAGGAAAGTTTTATAAACGTTTTTGATGAAAAATATTACGAAACACATGAATTAGTCGATAATATTAAGCTTTTTGCTAAATTTGAAGCGAATACTTTTAGAGTTAATTTTGTTACTAATGGCGGCTCATCTTTGAACGAAATTAATACAAATTTGATTGAAACATCTCCTATCACGACAAAAGAAAATAATGATTTTGATGGCTGGTATTTTGAACCTACGTTTATAAATAAAGCAGTATTTCCTTTAACAATAACAGGCGATACTACACTTTATGCAAAATGGATAGAAAGTAAGCCTGTTCCACCATTTGAAATAGATTCTAAAGGAATGGTTACACATATTAGTGATGCTTTAAAAACCAATGAAACTATAAATATCCCTGATTCAATCGATGGTATAACTGTAAAAAAATTAGACAGTGATCTTTTTAAAGGGTGTACAAATTTAATTAATTTACATATGCCTAATACTATTACGAATATTGGTATGGGTTGCTTTGATGGATGTATAAACCTTAAAACTATCAATTTTAGCGAGTCATTAAACACAATCAGCGCTGATGCTTTTTACAATTGTTCTAAACTAACAAGCGTGAATTTACCTCGAAGTGTTGAATATATAAACTCTCGTGCTTTTGCAAATAGCGGAGTAGAAAGTCTTACAATTAATGGTGAGGTTAAACAAATTGGAGAATCTGCATTTAATAATTGCAAAAATTTAAAAAATGTTGATTTAGGGAAGACAATTATGATTTATAGTCAAGCTTTTGCTAATTGTGAAAATTTGACTTCGATCATACTTCCAAGTACATTAGCACATCTGAAAAATACTAATATTTTTATTAACTGCACAAAACTTAACAAAGTTACAATGCCAAATAATTTTATTGAGGTAGATAGTAGCATTTTTAAAAATACAGCTTTTTATAATAATCATAAAAATTATAGTAATGGATTATTGATTAAAAATGGCTATCTGTTAAATGCTGAACAAGATTTTATCAAAGAAACTGTTTCTTTACCAAACGAGACCAAAGTTATTGCGTCTAATGTATTTAGTTATAATAATCAAATTAGAACAATTAACTTAAATGAGGGTTTGGAAGTTATAAGTCAAAATGCGTTTAAATCTGATCGCAATCTTTCTAATATTACATTGCCAACTACATTAAAAATTTTAGGAGGTGATTCTTTATACGATACAGAAGTTTTATCTTCTTTAAAATATGAGAATAATTGTAAATATTTAAACAATTGGTTAGTTGAATTTGACAATAGTACAAGTGATGTAGATATTACTGTTAATGTGAAAGAGGGGACTGTTGGTATTGTGTCTATGAGACTTTTTAGTTTCATGACGAAAGACAACGTCAAAAATGTTAATTTTCCTAATTCATTAAAATATATTGGTTCCGAAAGCTTTAGGACTTGTGGAGAACTTGCAAGCGTAACTATTCCTGATAGCGTATTAACTATTGGAAGCGAAGCGTTTTATTTAACACAAATAAAAATTGTAACTTTAAAATCGACTGTGATACTTGGTTCAAGAGCATTCCCAGATGGCTGTGAAATAATTAAAAAATAAGGCTGTGTCAACAGCTTTATTTTTTAATGAACATGTAAATCTACGCTTTTTTATCCCTTCTTTGTTTACTTTATTATTATTTTAAAATAAAATAATACTTATTGGGGAGTAGCGAGGTATAGAGAATCGTCAACACGGATATTATCCCGACTCTAAACGAGTAAATTAGCGAGACCATATATACATTATAAAGGAGTATTGTTATGGCAGAAAAAGAAACAATCATTTCGAATTCTGAGAGTGAGAAAATTTCTTTCGAGACTCTAAGCAAGGAGGAGACTGTCAAGCATTTTAATACTGATGTAGAAAAAGGCTTAACAGAAGAAGAAGCTAAAATAAGACTTGAAAAATATGGTCCAAATAAGCTTCAAGAAAAAAAGAAAAAATCAGCGATTCGAATTTTCTTTGAACAAATGAACAATCCAATGATCTTTGTTTTATTCGCTGCGATTCTTGTTACTATTGTTGTTTCAATATATGAAACAGTAACGCACACATTACAACCTGGTGAAAACTGGTTTTTAGATGTTGGTGATTGGCCTGATGTTATTATCATATTAGCTGTTATTATTCTTAATGCAGTAATTGGGACAATCCAAGAAATTAAAGCTCAAACATCTTTAGAGGCTTTAAAAAATTTATCCTCTCCAGAGTCTACAGTAATTAGAAACGGTATTAGACATAAAATTAAATCAACTGATTTAGTTGTTGGAGATATTGTCGTTCTTGAAGAAGGCGACACAATTGGAGCTGATTTACGTTTAATAGAAGCTGTAAATTTAAAAGCTAATGAATCTAGTCTAACTGGTGAAAGTGTTCCAGTAGAAAAAGATTCAAATAAACATTTAGAAGGCAATGTTGCAATTGGCGATAGAGTAAACATGGCATATATGTCAACTCCAGTTACGTATGGTCGTGGAATGGGTATTGTTGTAAATACCGGAATGAATACAGAAATTGGTAAAATTGCAACAGCATTGGATAATGAAGAAGATCAAGAAACTCCATTACAAAAAGTACTTGCAAAATTATCTAAAACTTTAGGGCTTCTAACTTTAGGTATTGTTATTGCAGTCTTAATCGTTGACATTGTTTGGATTTTCATTGGAAATCAACAAGGTGATGTTAATTCATGGATTGATGGAGTTTTAAGTTCAATCGCTTTAGCTGTTGCTGCAATTCCTGAAGGATTACCAGCTGTTGTTACAATTGTTCTTGCAATCGGTGTTCAAAGAATGGTCAAAGCAAATACAGTTGTAAGAAAATTACCTAGTGTTGAAACATTAGGTGCTGTTAGCGTTGTATGTAGTGATAAAACAGGTACATTAACGCAAAATAAGATGACAGTATTAGAAGCTTATACAAATGGTCAATATTATGAAAGTGGCGCTTTTGTAGAAGGCTCAACTGACAAACAATTACGTTTATTGGCAAGTGGAATGTCACTTTGCTCTAATGCTACTGTTGATGAAGGATTATTTGGAGATCCTACTGAAATTGCTCTTGTTGTTTTAGCGAATAACTTCAACACGCATAAAAAAGATTTAGAAACTGCAACACCTCGTGTTAATGAATTGCCATTTGATAGTGTAAGAAAAATGATGTCAACTCAACATAAAGCTGAAGGTGGATTCGTTAATTATACTAAAGGTGCACTCGATTCAATTTTAAAACACACAACAAAGATTCTTGACAACGAACAAGAAAGAGTTATCACAGAAGAAGACATTAAAAAGATATATGAAGCAAATTCATATTATTCAAATAAAGCATTAAGAGTTTTAGCTCTTGCTTACAATAACAAAGAAGTTTTAGCTGAAGAAGATTTAGTTTTTGTTGGACTAGTCGCTATGATTGATCCTGCTAGACCAGAAGCTAAACCAGCTGTTGAAAAATTCAAGACTGCTGGCATTACCACAGTAATGATTACTGGTGACCATAAAGATACGGCTTTTGCAATTGCTAAAGATTTAGGAATTGCTCAAACAATCGATCAATGTAAACTTGGCAGTGAAGTTGACGAAATGAGCGAAGAAGAACTTAAAGAAGCATGTAAGACGGCTAGAGTATTTGCTAGAGTTTCTCCAGAAAATAAAGTTCAAATCGTTAAAGCTTTTGAAGCTAACGGAAATATATGTGCTATGACAGGTGATGGTGTTAATGATGCTCCATCATTAAAGGCTGCAGATATTGGTATTGCTATGGGCATTACAGGAACTGACGTTGCAAAAGGTGCAGCAGATATGGTTCTTACTGATGATAACTTTGCTTCAATTGAAAAAGCAGTTGAAGAAGGTAGAGGAATATACGCTAACATTAAGAAGACAGTTATTTTCTTAATTTCAAGTAATATTGCTGAAGTTTTAACAATGTTCGTCATTGTTTTAATTGGCTTACCTGCTCCATTTATTGCAATCCACTTATTATGGGTTAATTTAATTACTGATTCTTTACCTGCTATTGCTCTTGGTATGGATCCTAAAGACCCAAATAGCATGCTTGAAAATCCACGTGATCCAAAAGAAAGTATTTTCGCTAAAGGCGGAATGAAAACAACGTTATTATATGGTGCGGCATTATCACTTGCTGTATTAATTACATACTTCTGTGCTGGATGGTTACATGGAGCTTATTCATATTCTGAAATTAAAACTTTATATGAAACAAATGCAGATATTTTACATCAAGCACAAACTATGGCATTTACCACATTAGCATTTGGCGAATTATTCCATATGGTTGGAATGAGCAAT
>CAUWDL010000089.1:0-4845 GCA_963557285.1 uncultured Bacilli bacterium
GCTTATCAGTTTTTAATATTACATTGCCATCAATATCGTCTGGAGCGTTATAATCACATCTAACATTATATTCATTACCATTTTTTGAAACTACTATAGCAGTAAAATTTCTACCAATAAGTTGTTTATTTAAATTATATGAAATTGAAGCCTGTAATTTCATAATCTCTTCTTTTCTTTTAATTTTCGTTGATTCTCTACATTGATGTGGCAAGGAATACGCTCTTGTTCTTTCTTCTCTACTATAAGTAAAACATCCGAGATGATTGAATTGATATTTAGTAATAAACTCTTTTAATTCTTCAAACTCTTTCTTTGTTTCCCCCGGGAATCTAACGATTAAAGTTGTTCTTAGAATGGCATCTGGAATATTATTTTTAATTTTATCAAAACATGATTCAGTCGCTTTTTTATCATCTCTTCTATTCATCAGCTTTAATATTTTTGTTGAACAATGTTGAATTGGTACATCAAAATAATGTGACATGTTATCATTATTTTTAATAAATTCAATCAACTCGTCTGTAATACCATCAGGATATAAATAGAGTAATCTAATTTTAAAATCGCCATCAATCTTTACTAATTCTTTTAATAAAGTTACTAAATTTGTTTTTTCATTGATAAAATCTTTACCATAACGTGTTGGATCTTGACCTATAAGCACAAGTTCCTTGCTGCCATTTTTAACAGCGTTTTTAGCATAATTTACAATATCGACAATTGGATAAGATATGAATCTTCCTCTTATAAATGGAATTGCGCAGAAAGCACAAAAATTATCACATCCTTCACTTATTTTAATATATGTTGAGTATTTTGAATCATCTACCCTATCAAAAATGTCAAACTTAGATTGTACTTTTTCATCTTTAAAAAGGCTTTGAATCATACTTGGAAGCATTTTATATTCATCTTTAAATTTTACCCAAAGATCAACTTCAGGAATCTCTTTTTTCAATTCATCATAATATCGCTCAACTAAGCATCCAATTACGACTGTTGTTTTGTGATATTTTAGCGTATCAAGTATTGTGTTAATGCCTTCTACTTTTGCACTTAAAATAAATCCACATGTATTTATAATAATTACATCACTATCTTCTAAATTAGTAACTATTTCAAAATCTGGTTTTTTAAATAAAGCTAAAATAGCTTCGCTATCAACAGTATTTTTTACACATCCAAGTGAAATTAAAGCAATTTTTTTCATCGTTTATATTTTCCTAACAATTCTATTATTTTATTGATGTTTTTATAAAAATCAACATAATTAATAATTCTAAACTCCCAATTAGGTGTACCACAAGTACCAGGTGTATTCATTCTTGAATCGCTATCAAATTTTAAATAATCCCGATAAGGTATACAAGCATAGTCTGCTTCATTCGCTAAAACATAATTTATAACTTTATCGATTAGAGTCCTACCAGGAATGTTTTTTTGACGTAAAACAATTTTAAGTTCTTCTTTTTGCGAATCACTTAACTTTTTAATAAATCCTTTTAGTGTATCGTTGTCATGCGTCCCAGTGTAAATTATTTGGTTTTGTTTTTCTTTAAAACTACTATCAAGCAATGTAAACTGAACAACATTCATGCCAGGAAAATTTAATTTTTCTATAAGTTCATCTACTGTTTCAGAATGCTCTCCAAGATCTTCAGCAAAGATTATTACATCAGAATTATTCTTTAAAAATTCTTTAAAAAATAATTCACCATAAGCTTTCTGCCATTCTCCATCTATTGCAGTTTTGCAACTTGGCTCTATAGCATAATATTCGTCAAAAGCTCTAAAATGGTCGATCCTTAAATAATCATACATTTTGAGTGCGTGTTCTAATCTAGCATTCCAAAAAGTAAAATTATCTTCTTTCATAAATTCCCAATCATAGCATGGATTTCCCCATCTTTGACCGGTTTTTGAGAAATAATCCGGTGGTACACCTCCTACTTTTGTAGGTATGTCATTTTCATCAAGTAAAAATTCATCCTGATTAGACCACATATCACTGCTGTCAGCACCAACATAATAAGGAATATCACCCATGATTTTAATACCTTGATGTGATGCATATTGTTTTAATTTAAAATATTGTTTATAACTTACAAATTGGCACCATTCTATAAATAATATTTCATCTTTATAAGAAGAATAATCAATCGCATGCTTATACGCATCGTAACGCTCATTTTTATCCCAAAGCCGCCAAATCTCGAAATTATTTTTCTTTCTTAAAATTGAATATTTTGCAAAATTAACAACCCATTCATTATTTTGAATAAATCTTTTAAATGAGTCTTTATTTGTATCATTTTGCTTTAAAAAAGCCTTTCTTAGATGCTTTTCTTTATAATTTCTTATAAGTTTATAATCAACTCTCTTCTTCTTTTGATTAATTGCTTTTAAATCATCAATTAAGCCATCATTTTTTAACGCTTCTAAATCTATATAAATAGGATCTAACGCAAATGAACATATTGATGAATAAGGTGAATTGCCTCCACCAAGAGGATTTAATGGTAAAATTTGCCAAAAATGAATTCCAGCTCTTTTTATCATATCAATAAATTCAAAACTTGTTCTTCCAAAATCTCCAATGCCATAATCACTAGGCAAACTTGAAATTGGCATCAATATTCCGTTAGTCCTCACTTAGCATTCCCCTTTGTTTCTCATAAAGTTATTTTATATCATTTCAAGCCATTTTCCTATTTCATTATATTCATTAACCCAAATTGTAATTAAATCATAAGTAAAAAAATAATTTGTTACTGCTCTATATGTTTTTTCATTATAGCCATCAACCTTTTTCATAAATATAAAATTAAATTTCAATGGATTAATTGACACTTCAAGGAGTCTTTTCATATTAGGATCAGTCAAAGATACTCCAATAAATATGCACGCTCTAAAAGTGAAATCGTGCATTTGCTTAGAAATATTCCAGGAATAAGGATTGTTATAAAGATAAAAATATTCCGACTCGTTGAAAACTATAGAGTCAATATATTTTTGTTCTTTGTATTTATCAAATGGCAATAATCCATGTACATGAAAAATTGTTACTGCACTATTTTTAATCACAAATCCATTCTCGTCATAAACACTCGTATAAAGAATATTACGTTTCTTTAGCAAATATTCTAGATTTGTATCGTAATTATAGGTTATTACATCAATTCCAGGATGTTTTTCAATAAAATCAACACACTTAAAGAGCGTAGAATTCGGATCATTAAAACTTTTTGCTTCTTTAAACAAATAAAGTTCATCATGAAGTGATTTATAAGTATCAAATCCGCTAGTTTTTAATATTTTCCCATTAACAAATAATTCATCACCTACAAAATGCCTTATTTCATCAATTGCTTTAACATCTTTATTAAAAAATTGCTCATTTGGTGCTTCAATTAAATGGCTCCAGTCTTTTGCACCATAATCACAATTAATTCCTGCACCCATTACTAAGTCTATTTTTATCTTATTTGTATATAGGCGTAAAAGCCATAAAATAAAATTATCCGCACTTTCGTTAATGTTCATGTAATTAGGATCTGTGCTTAAATAATATAAAATTTCATCTTTAAAATACGTCGAGTCAGTTTGAATTAATTTATATTCAATAAATTTACCCTCTAAATATCCAAATGCCAAAAAATTAGATTCATCAAAATAGATATTTAATGCTGAAGAAGGTATGAATGGATCGATGTTTTTTACATTTTTAACTTTTATAATGTTAACATTCCCCATCACATCAAGTTCTTCTAAATTAACACCTCGATTAGATAAAAAAAATATGTGTTACATATTTATGTATATGGCCTTTTTTTGATGTTACAATTAATTTGAAATTACAAGTTGGATCGAAATGAAATCCAAAATTTCTAAAAATAATTCCGTCATAGCTAACATCGTTAATGTAATATAAAAATAATAGTATTAATAAACATTTCTTCTTAAAAATATAGTTGTCTCTTTCGATTTTTTTCATACTTATATTTTATATCAAAACAGCAAATGAAAAAACTTAAACAAATTATTTGACAATTGAATAGTTGTTCAACTATTATATTGTTGTGAGGTAAAGTTATGGATGTAGATACACCTATTATAAATGAAGAGTTAGTAAAAAAAACTAAACAACATATGATAAAAGAAACAGAAATTTACGCTTTAAGTGATTTTTTCAAAATTTTTGGTGATTCAACAAGACTACAAATTTTACGGGCCTTAGAAAATAATCCACTATGTGTCGTGGATCTTTGTAACGTTATTGGTGTTACTAAGAGTGCTGCTTCTCATCAATTGAAAATTTTAAAAGCTAATAAATTGGTGAAATATCATAAAGAAGGAAAAAATGTTATCTATGCATTAGATGATGATCATGTTAAAAAAATAATACTTTTTGCTCGAGAACATTTGGAGGAACATTAATATGAAAAAAGTTTATTTAGTAAAGGGGTTGGATTGTGCAAATTGTGCACTATCTCTAGAGAAAAAAATTGAAAAAATCGATGGTGTAAATTCATGTTCAATTAATTTCATAATGAGTAAGATGACATTAGAATGCTCTGATGAAGCTTTTGAAAGCGTCAAAAAAACATGTTCTACTTTTGAAGAAGGTGTCGCTTTAAAAAGGATTGGATAATATGAGTAAGCATCGTGAATTGCTTAAAATTGCTTTTGGATTCATTTCAACGATTATTCTCTTGATATTAGAATACACCATAGGTGATATTTCAATTGTTGGTACAAATGTAAAAATAGCAATATTGCTTCCTATCACAATTGCAATTTACATTTTTCTTTCATTTAATTTATATAAAAAAACATTTAAAG
>CAUWDL010000090.1:0-4823 GCA_963557285.1 uncultured Bacilli bacterium
ATTCAAGAGCATGCGCATGTAAAAATTGATAATGATAATTAAATCGACTATCAAATTTTTTATTTGCATTAAAATCACCATATTTTTGATCACCAATTATAGGATGATTTATATAGCTAAAATGCACTCTTAATTGATGAGTACGTCCAGTAATTAAGGTTGCTTCCACTAATGAATAATTTTTAACAGTTTCTAGCCTTTTAAATAGTGTGACAGCTTTTTTAGCACCATTAGATACACTTTGAACTTTTACAAACCCTGTTTTTTCATCTTTCAAAAGTGGTGCATCAATTTTTCCACTTTCATTTATTTCTCCGACTACAAGTGCATAATAAGATTTAAATATATTAGTATGGTCTTTAAAAAGTTCCATTATAATTTGACTTGAAATTACATTTTTTGCAAAGACAACAAGCCCACTAGTGTTTCTATCTAATCTATGACAAGGCGATGGAATAAAGCCAGCTCTATCGTTTTGATATTCACCTTTTTTATATAAATATGAAAGAACCATATTCATCAATGTAATACGTTTTTCTGATTCATCTCCATGTACTAATAATCCTTTTGGCTTATTAACAATTAATATGTTTTTATCTTCATATATAATGTCAAAATTTAATTTTAAATCTTCTATTTTCTTTGGTTTGTTGAATTCTTCAAGTTGAGCGTCAGTAACAAAAATTTTTAAAACATCATTCTCTTGTAATATATAATTTTCTTTAACCCAATGATTATTAATTTTAACATCCTTCTTTCTAAATAATTTATAAATAAAACTTAAAGGGGCATCATTTAAATATCTTCTAACAAACTTATCAATTCTTTGATTAGCCTTATCTTTTGTAATCGCAATTTCTTTCATAATAAACTACTCTTTTCACTATTTATTAAAACAAAAAAATAATGACAAATCCATATTTTATTGGTAATATATCAGTTAAATGGAGAAATACCCAAGAGGCTGAAGGGGTGGGCTTGGAAAGCTCATAGTCCGTAACAGGAGCGGGGGTTCAAATCCCCCTTTCTCCGCCAAAATTATTAACTAACCGCGTCATTTAAGGCGCGTTTTTATTTATTTATATAATTTCTTGCTCACTACATAAGACGTAAATAAATTAATCACCATTAAATATATAACTATCAAAAATAAAACATAATCAAAATTATATAACGCAATGCAAAAAAGGCTCGATTCAATCGAGTCTTTTTATTTTTTTCTTTATTTTGATTCTTCTTCAATATTAGAAGCACTTGTAGCATTAAAATCTACAACAACAATTTGATTTTGAAGTTCTTTCATAGCTTTTAATCTTTGTTGTCTTCTTGCTTCTTTTTCTTTTTCACGATCATCATTCTTACTAGAGAACGAAAGAGCTAAAGAATAAATAAGTGTTCCGATAACAAATGTTATAACGCCAAACCATTTAAAATCAATTCCGCCTAAAGAAGCTTTCATACCGTTATTAGCAGATTCGAATATATCGTAAGCTAAATCTCTATAATCGCTTACTAATCCAATAACTAAGAAAGTTAAAGCGTTTAAAGCGATTAAAATTCCAATAATGAAAGCAACCCATTGTTTTGGTGTTAAGAATTTTTTGCTAGATTTTGTTTTTTTCTTACTATCGAACTCTTTAGGTGCTTTTACTTTATTCATTGTCTAACCTTTATTAAGCAGCTTTAGCTTGAGCATCGTGTTCAGCTTTAGCTTTTTGATTATCCTCGATTAATTCTTGAAGTAATGGTTGATATGTTGTTTTCCATGCTTCTTCAGCGTTTTGTACAAAATCACGAATCTTTACATTTGCGTCATTAAATACATCAGGGAAAGTTTTTCCAGCTGGAAGTTCTCTTCTACCGTTCATCATTTCTACTGAATTAAATACAGCATCTAATGCGGTTGTATATAAATTGTCTTTTGCAATAGCGTTTTGTCTAACAGTTGCTAAGCATTTAACTAATGTATTTAAATCGTTTTGAATGAAATTTGATTGTGGAGTAGGTTTTCCTTCAGATTCTCTCATTACTTTATTAAATTCTTCAAATTGACGATCGATTTCTCCGTTTAATGTTAATAATGCAACAGCTCTATAAAATCTTTCATCAGCTTCAAGTAATCCATTTAATTTTTCTTCGTATTGATTGTTTTGATTTGCGTATTGAACATGAAGTCTAATAATTGAATTTAGTTCTTCGTGTAAAGGGATTACAGATTCGAAAATTTTAACATTTTGTGCGTGATCAACTCTTAATCCATCAGCAGCTTTTTTAATAACTGTTGATGTGTCGCTATAGAAGTCATTTCCAAAAGCTTCAAGTCTCTTTCTTAAATCTTTTCCTTTTTCACCGTTTTGGTCTAAGAAAACTTTTAAAGGTGTTTGAAGTTTAATTTCATTTACAATACCATTTCTCTTGTAATCATAAAAATTAACATCATAAGCATCTTTGTTTAACGTGTACTCAAGTGTGTCTCTGACTAATGAATTATAATAAATCAAAGAAACAATGACTCTACTAATTGTATTCATAAGTTATATATCTCCTAACTAGTAAATATTTTACTATTTTTGATAAATATATCTAGATAAATATTCAAATTTATCAATTGTATATTTGGCATGCTTTCTAACTGTTTCAGGACTATGGCCCATGCAGAAGCTGTGTTCAGGGAATGCTTTGAACATTGAAATATCGTTTCCGCTATCGCCTACAACATAAACATCATCAGGATTAATTTTTTCTCTTTCGGTCAAATACTTTAAAGAATTTGCTTTTGAGCAACCTTTTGCGGTAATTTCGATAACATTAGTACTCCAATTACATTCAACATTTTCATAAACATTTCTAATAATCTTATTTGCGTTTGAAGCTTTTTGCTTTTTCTTCTTACCTAAGCCAAAGAAAATCATAATTTTATATATTTGGCCTGTTTCTAACTCTTCCGAATATTTATCCTCGCCAATTACTAAATCTTCTGCATAATTTTTTTGTGCTCTATAATAAAGCTCAAAGCCTTTTCTTATTAACCGTGATTTATAAACTAGGTGAATGAATAATCCTTTTTCCGTCATTAAGAATACGCCTGGATTTTTATATGTTTTAAATATATCATCAATAATTTCTTTTGCTTCAGCGTTAGGAATAGAATGTCTAAATAATATTTTAGTCCCATCATAAACACATGCACCATTATATGAAATAGCTTGGCATGGTCTTCCAATTTTCTTAATAACTTTTAAGCAAAATTTATAACTACGACCTGAAATAATAACAACTTTCCCGCCATCATCAATAAACGATTGCAAGAAAAATAAGTTAGGCTTGGATATTAATTCATTCCTATCCTTTGGATAAAATAATGTTCCATCTAAATCAGTAGCAATAAGTTTTCCCATTTCAAAGCACCCTCTTAAAACAACCCGATCGTTTTTAATGCTCTACGACCAACAATTCCCTTATTAATATAAATAGACTATATCTAAATAGTCTATTTATCAAATCTAAATTGTTTAAATTATTATTTTATTTGATGGTAATGTCCTTATCAGCTTGGAGTAATCCGTATCCACCTTCTTTTCTTTTATAAACAACACTAATTTTTTCATCATCAGTATCTAAGTATAAATAGAAATCATGGCCAATCATTTCCATTTCAAGAATTGCGTCTTCTAGAGTAATTGGTTTAAGAGACAAAGATTTTGTTTTTACAGGAGTTGCTCTTTGTTCTAAATTCTCTTCGTCTTTAATTGAATCAAAAACAATTGATTTACCAATACCTTCATGTTCATAACGTCTCTTAAGTTGAGTTTTTAATTTTCTCATTTGTCCAAGCAATTTATCAACTGCTAAGTCAACAGCTGCATAAAGATCCTTGTTTTTTACCTCAGCTCTAAATGTTGTATCCTTAGAGAAAATTGTAACTTCTACTTTTGCTTCATCAGAGCCTTTATAAACTCTAACTACAACTCTAGCAAGAACTTCTTCATCATTATGAAAATACTTGTCTAATTTAGAAAGCTTTCTAGTAATTTGTGAAGAAATTCCTTCAGTTACTGTAATGTTTTTACCAACAATTTGATATTTCATAGATTATGCCTCCTATGTATTTTTACACTTATATTATAAAGCATAGAAATTTTTTAGGGTACATAAACACTGAATTTTTTTAAGTTAATTTAAAGTAGTTAATTAATAAAATTAATCGTTTAATAATGACTTAATTAAATCTACTTTATCTAATTTCTCCCATGGTAAATCTAAGTCAGGTCTACCAAAATGTCCGTAATTTGAGATATCTCTATACTTGAATCTTGAATGTCTTAATTCGAATTGTTTAATAATCGCTCCAGGTCTTGCGTCAAAGACTTTATCAATAACTTCTAAAATCTTCTCATCACTATAATGGCTTGTTTTAAATGTAGAAATGCTTATTGAAAGTGGTTCAGGTTTACCAATTGCATAAGAAAGTTGAATTTCTAATCTATCAGCAGCACCTGCTGCAACTAAATTTTTTGCCATATAACGTGCATAATAAGCTGCACTTCTATCAACTTTTGATGGATGTTTTCCAGAGCATGCTCCACCACCAGGGTTTGCACTTCCTCCATATGTATCGACAATAATTTTTCTTCCTGTTAAACCAGTATCACCTGCTGGGCCACCAATAACAAATTTTCCTGTTGGATTAATTAAAACTTCAAAATCAGTATTCATATTAAATGAAGCTGCTACTTTTTGCATAATTTCTGTTTTAATAAATTCTTTAAATTCTTTTTCATTATAATCTTCATCATGAGAGCAACTCATTAAAATAGTTTTAA
>CAUWDL010000091.1:0-4565 GCA_963557285.1 uncultured Bacilli bacterium
AAATTATTACTGAGTACAATGAGAAAATTATAAAAATTATTAATGGTACAATAATAAAACAAGATAACGAAATAATTATTTCTAGCTCATTAGCAGACAAACTATTAGAATTTGGAATCTATAATAGTATTAATGAAATTCATAAGAGTGAATCAAATGACTATTCAATGCTGATTAATAAATTTCTTGAGACGCCTTATGGACCTCTTAAAATTATAGGCATTTTTGATAATGCAGAAGTACTTTATAAATTTGATTCGATAATATTTTCAGATAATATAAGCGAAAAGATAATAAATAAAAGGGAAGTAGGGAAACAATTAATATATTCTGATACTAATGATTTTGAAGTTTTAAATAATACGCAAATTGATATTCCTAGTTATGGAATTATAAATAGTGTTGCAAATTATTCTGATTATATATTTGATATTCCTAATATTAATACATATGATTTTTGTAATACGAATGATAATTATTTGTATGTCGATCCAACTCAAGCTAGACTGCTTCTTAGGTATGTTAAAACAAGCAATAAAACAATTACATTGCCTGGAGAGTTTTCGATGAATGGCGATGAAATTAATACTCATAAAGATATTGGTGATTTTTTACCGTTTATTAATGACTACGCATTAGAACATGCTGCAATTAGTAATTACAAAAAAGCTTATCAGGACAAAAGCTTTAATATTTCTTATTACGAAAATATCATTAAACTAAATAAAAATGATCAAGTGTCATCGGAGGAATACAAAAAAGATGCATATAAAAGATATTTAGAGGATGTTCAATTTTTCGGTCCTACATATAGCAATTTTTTTAGTAATGCTGAGCCTATTAGACAATTGATAGAAAGTAATACAGTCTTATTAAATATCTTAAATGATTCTAATCATGAAGATTTAGAAAAAATAACTTCTTTCGTTTATAAATTTAATATCAATGACAATGTTTATAATTTTAAAATTAAAGGATTACATTTTGATAACTTCCCTGAATCTTCCGGAGCAATCATTTCAAATGAAGCTTATAAGAACATAATTAAAAGTGAAAGAATTTATTCTTTAATGTGTACTGATAAAGAAGATAATATAAAAACTTTTTCTAATTTCTTTATTAATGATGAAAAAGCTAAAAAGATGAATATAGATTTAAAAAATGATTATGTTGATTCTATGCTTAATTCTTTTGATGAATTTTATTATTATCCAGTCATTATAGGTTATACATGTTTTTTAGTCCTCTTTGTTATTTATTTAATTGTAATAGGCAAATCAATTGATCAGGAGCTATCACTTGAAAGATATAACGTTAAAAATAATAGTTTATATGATTTAAAAAACGATAATAATGCACAACTAAATTTGTATTGCGTGTTAACTATTGTTGCGACTTTAATAGGATTGCTATTTTTGTTTTTTGCTTATTTAATGTGCGAAGCTATCATTAAAATTTATACATCAACTATCCTTGATGTAGGTTTAGGATATGTTTCATATTTAAGTGTAATTGGTTTTGCTCTAATATTATTTGTTAGTATATCATGCATAATGAAAAGTAAGCAAAAAAAGATTCAAACCTTAAAATAAGTAACTACAATATTTTAAATTTTAATTAATTTTAATTTGTTTGAATTTTAATAAAGTTTTAAAATATTATTATGAGTAGTTTAACAACAAAAAAGGCGATTGCATCGGCATTAAAGGAACTTTTAAATGACAAGCCATTAACTAAAGTTACTATTAATGATATCGCTGATAAATGCGCTATAAATAGGCAAACATTTTATTATCACTTTGCTGATATTATTGATTTAGTAGAACGGATATGTTTAGAAGATGCTGAAGATGTAGTTAAAAACAAAACAACATATGACACATGGCAAGAAGCATTTTTATCTATTTTTAACGTAATGAAAAAAGATAAAGTGTTTATTATGAATATTTATTATAGTGTTCCTAAAGAAATAATAACGAATTATTTATATAAAATGGTTTATCCATTAATTTATAAAATTGTAGAAGAAAAATCAAAAGGCCTTGTTGTTAGAGAAGAAGATAAAAAATTCGTTGCCGATTTTTTTAAATATTCATTTGTAGCTATAGTATTAAAACGGGTTAATGACGATATGAAAGAAGACCCGCAAAATATAATTGATCATCTTAGTGTACTTGTTCAAGGTACTATTGAACATGCTTTGATAAATTATAGTTCAGGATATTCGAATTAGACAATTTTATATATTTGTATAGCTTTACATTAATGTTTGGTGAGTGTCATATTTTATAACACTCACCTTTTTTTGAATATTTTTATAATGATCAATTCTTTTTAATATATTTATGTAAAATCAAGGAGGAATTGATTTATGTATTATGGTTCAGGAACATATGAAGCATTCGCTCACCCAGAAAAGCCTGAGGGAGTTGATAAAAAATCAGCGTATATAATAGGAACTGGTTTAGCTGGATTATCAGCGGCATTCTTTTTAATTAGAGACGGACAAATGAAAGGCGAACACGTCCATTTACTAGAAAAATTAGAATTAGCAGGTGGAAGTTGTGATGGAAGAAAAGATATAACTAAAGGATTCTTCATGCGTGGAGGAAGAGAAATGGATAACCATTTCGAGTGCATGCGGGATATGTATAGAGATGTTCCATCAATTGAACATGAAGGAGTCTCTGTATTAGATGAATATTATTGGCTTAACAAGCACGATCCAAATTATTCTTTATGTAGAGCTTCTACAAATTGTGGAGAAGATGCACACACTGACAAACTTTTTAAGCTACATAAAGAATCAGCTATGGCACTAAGTAAATTATTTATCACTCCAGAAGAAAAACTAGAAGGCAAGCGAATTAGTGATGTTTTACCAGAATCCTTCTGGAAAACTAATTTTTGGCTCTATTGGCAAACAATGTTTGCATTTCAAAAGTGGTCAAGCGCTCTTGAAATGAAAAGATATTTATGCAGATATGTACATCATATTGATGGTTTACCTGATTTTTCAGCATTAAGATTTACAAAATATAATCAATATGAAAGCATGATTTTACCTCTTCAAAAATATTTAGAGAATCATGGTGTAAAAATTGAATTTGGAATCGATGTTAAGAATGTAATTATCGAAGATAAAGATGGCAGAAAAGTAGCAAAACAAATCATATATAAAAAAGGTGATAAAGAACAAAGCATTGATTTAGTAGAAGATGATTTAGTTATAATTACAAATGGCTGTTGCACGGATACATCTTGCTATGGAGATCAAACTCACGCTCCTGATTTATCAGGAATTAAAAACGGATGTGGTGATTCATGGGATTTATGGAAAAATATAGCTAAACAAGCAAAACATGGCGAATATGGAAATCCAGAAAACTTCTGTACAAATGTTGAAGCCACAAACTGGATGTCAGCAACAGTTCAAACTTCAAATGAAGAAATTATCCAACATATAATTAAAATATGCCACAGAGATCCTCGTGAAGGAAAAGTTACAACTGGTGGTATTGTCACTGTTAAAGATTCAACAGAAAATTGGTATTTATCATGGACTATAAATAGACAGCCACAATTTAAATCACAAAATAAAAAAGATGTTTTAATTTGGCTTTATGCTTTAAGTACTAATAAACCAGGACAATATGTTAAAAAACCAATTAGAGAATGTACTGGAGAAGAAGTATGTAGAGAATGGCTTTACCATATAGGAATTGAAAAAGATAAGATTAATAAATTAGCTAAAGAATCTTGCAATACGACTACATGCTATATGCCATATATTAATGCTTTCTTCCAACCAAGAAAAAAGAGTGATAGACCTTTAGTTGTACCAGAAGGTGCGGTTAACTTTGGATTTGTTGGCCAATTTGCAGAAACTCCAAGAGATACTATTTTTACAACTGAATATTCTATTCGTACAGGTATGGAAGTAGCATATACATTATTAAATATAGATAGAGCCGTTCCTGAAGTTTGGGGTTCTAAGTACGATGTAAGAGAACTTCTAAGAGCTTGCTATTATGCTGTTGACAAGAAAACTATTGATGAATTACCTTTGAATTTAAAAGAGAAAATGCTCTACAAAATTGTAAAAAAAGCTGTAAAAGGCACTGATATTGAGATTTTATTAAAGGATAGCAAGTTAATTAAGTAATTATTTTAAATTTTCTTTTATGGCTCATCAAATAATTTGATGAGCCATATTAATATTTAAAAGAAAGGATAATGTTAGAAATGCTTAATAAGAGGCAAGCAAAAATAGTCGAATTAGTTAATAACAGAAATAAAATTAGTGTAGCAGAATTATCAAAAAAGTTAAAAGTAAGCGAAGTCACTATTAGGAAAGATTTAGATTTTTTACAATCAAATATTTTACTTTTTAGGGAACATGGATATGCGCTAAAAATTAAAACGAATAATATTAGTGACAATATTTCAATTAAGTATAATAATAAAAAAAGTATTGCAAAAATTGCAGTTGACTATGTGGAAGAAAATGAAACAATTTTTATCGGTGAAGGATCAACTTGCCTTATTTTCGCAGAAGAACTTGC
>CAUWDL010000092.1:0-4468 GCA_963557285.1 uncultured Bacilli bacterium
TAAAGTATTTGAAATTATCTCGAATATTATTCGGAATTTTTTATGGTGCACTTGGCATATTAATTATTGTTGCAATTACTTTTAAATGTACAGGACAAACTTTATATTTTGGAAACACTTCGTTATTGACAGTTAAAACTGGTTCAATGGAACAAATTAATGAAAATAATACATATATAAAGGATAATAATTTAACTGATCAAATCGAACAATATTCTTTAATTGGTATTAATAAAGTTAATAGTGAAGATGAATTGAAATTATTTGATATTTGCGCTTATAAATATCAAGATACGATTTATGTTCATAGAATCGTTCGTATCTATAATAGTGATACAGATAACAAAACTTATTATACTTTTAGAGGAGATGCAAATAGTTCAAGTGCTTCATTTGAATTAGCCTTAACTTTTGATGATATTGTTGGGAAATATAATGGTTTTCAAAATTTTGGATTAGGCTTAACTTTAAATTATTTACAATCTAATGTTGGATTGATCGGGTTACTTTCTTGCTTAGCGTTTTTATTAACATATAGCATAACAGAAGGCTTAATAGAAAAAGCCTATTTTGAAAGAAGCTTACTAGTTTCTAAAGAAATTGATAGACAAATTAGAATTAATAGGAAGTAATGCTATGAAAATTATTAATAAATCACTTCAAATAGTTCTCCTTGCTTTGGGTAGTGCAGCTATCGTTGGCACTGGTTTTTGTACATGGATCTCAAGTGACGAATTAAATTTCAATGATTCTATCGAAGCTTCTACGAATTTATCGATAACAGATGAAACAAGAGTTGGACAGTTTTATTTTCCTAATGAAAAAGAAGCTCGTGAAAGAATAATTGATGAATATTTCACAAGTAATCATAAAAAGCCAACTTATTCTTATAATGGAAAAACATATGAATTTTTAGAACCTTTATATAATTTTTCTAAAGAACAATATTCGTTTTTAACAAAAAGTGAAAATATAATTATTCCGAATAGTGATCCTAATTTACAAATTGATGGTCTTAAAGTTAAAGATGGTTATGAAGGATTAAGATCTTTACTTGAACAACGAAAAATTGTTTTTGCTGAAGGAGATTTAGCAACAGGCAAGGATGGTTTAGAATTTCAAAGAATGAAATACTCAATCCTAGGAGATATAGACAATCAAGTTGAAATTGTTACATATGTTCCAGAAAATTCAGCTAGCTGTTATTATTTAATTGAAGAAGATGAATATAACAAATGCATTAAGAAAGGCTTGTCTTTGAAAGTCGGATTAGCTGAACCAAAATTGCTGGATAGTAGCAATAATGTCGGGTTAGACGATTATATAAAAGTTGATGATTTATATGCTGAAACTGCAATTAATAATGAGCTCTCTTTCACATATAATGGCGTAAAATATTTAGAAATTTCAAATCCAAATAATCAACTTTTTAAGTGGCATTATATCGATACCGTAAAAGGAGTAAGCGAAGACGCTACAGCAGGTAGCTTAACAACTACTAATTTTAAAAGATTCCAGTTTGAAGTTGATTTGCAAGGGATGTTTTCATATATCAATACAAGTTTGATACCTGATACACCTGAAAAAATTAGAAAAATCTATAATGAAATTCATGATCAAAAAAATAAAGATTTCTGGTCTATAAATTTCAATTTTATTGCTACTTTTATGTAAGGAGATAAACTATGTTTAAACGCGTTAAATATTTAATTGCTGGTTTATCAATTTTACTTATAACTGGAATTGGTAGTGGATTAAGTTATTGGATTTATGATATTACCGCTAGTAAAAATTTAAATTCAGTAGCTGAAGCCGATATTATTCCTGAAAATCATAATTATGGGAAACCTAATCCTGTAGATACTTTTGATATTTTCTTTTTTCCTTCAACGTATTATATGTATTATCAAGAGACGGAAGGGAAAAAAGGGAATAATGCAGAAGATTTATATGGGTATATAAATAAAGTTTATGATATTGAAAGTGGACAAGTAACTAGCGAAATCATTCGGAATGATAAATACAAACCATCGTCTAAAAATAAATATCGGGATGATTATTGGAATAAAATTGAAAAACTAGGAGCAAACTCATATGCCGTAAACGCTTCTAATATTGGCAATGAAATGTATTATGATTTAAATCATGATTATAATGGAAATGAAATCGAAGGAATCGTAGAGAATCATTATAGCAGTCCAACTATTGACTATAATAAAAATTATAGACGAGAAGTTAAAACTAATATTTTTGGAACTCCTGTTGGCTATGAGAATCGTTTAGTGCCAAATAGTTATGGTGGAATTGATGAATTAAGTACAAACCATGACAAATTAGAAGGTAGGGAGCCGTTCTTTCAATATCCTAATAGAGGTGAAAGATTAGGCTATTGGTATGATTTGCCATTAGAAGAAGGCAGAATTTTACCTATAAAATATACATTTAAAGGAACTTTTAATCCTGAAGTTTTTAGCAAAATTTTGACATTGCCTCCATACAGCGACATGGCTGATTATGAAGGATGGCACAATTTTAAATTTTCTATTTGGGTGTATATTAATCCTGATAGTTATGAATCTGATTATGTTAATCCTGGTGATGGTTTCTTATACAAAGATATGAATTATATATTTAATTCTTATGCAGACTTAACAAAAATTAGTGTACAAGATCCTGATAATCCAACTCATTATATATTGAGATTATTTCCAACTTTTTCTAATGGAAAAAACTATTCAACAAAAGATGACCCTAATATTGCATTATCTAATGGATGGAGAGATGGTTTTAGACTTGATTACATTACAAATCACCAAAATAAGCAAGGTAAAAATGAATATGTGATGAATAGTCGTTATTTCGGGAATGCAACTAGAAATCAAATTAATAAAAACAGTGCGGATTTATTAACTCACGATACAAAAGATGACTTTACAGTTGCTTCGATTGAAAACTTTACTATTACGGAAAACCCTAATAATATAGCTGATATATTGATAAGAGGTGTTAAATCTAAGACGAAAATTTTACCAGATGGAACATTTAATAATGTAAAGAATAACTGGTCTGATCCGTGGAAAGCTTTTAATATTTACGGTGATAATAGTGATCAATTACGAAATATAATTAATGAATTGACATCTGGTGTTTACAATATTTATATTTTTAGTCCGATTGTAGGATTTGAGACTAATGAAGAAGCAATAAGAGCTTTTAATAACTTAGATACTTTAGAAGAAATTCATACTAGATTCCCATCATTAAAAGGAAAAAAATTAAGACAAGTAGCAGTTCCGGGGCATGATGGACTTCATGGAAATGGCAATCCTGTTGAATGTGGAAATAGTATTTTTAACAACAATGAAAAAGGTAATTTTTGGGATTATAATAATGCTTGGCGTTCTTATTCTATCTGGATTGAAGAGGTTACAGAAGTTAAATTAATGCGTGATTTACCTTTAAATTATGATGATGTTTATCATAGATTTTATGAAGAAACAAACGAAAGTTTAAATGATTATTACGCCAAAAACTTTGAAAAAAGCGAAAGTTTTTATAGCGAAAATAAAGATTTATATGCTGGTAGTTATTCAGAAGCCACAAAAACTTTTACTTCATTGAATAGTCAAAGCTTAATTGAAGATAACCCATATTGTTACAAATTATCTTCTATCGATTTTACAAATGGAAATTCAGCTTTTCAATTTATGGCGAGTAGTTTAACTACTCATCATAATGTAAAGTTTGATTTACATCCGCTAAAGAATGCTAACGCACAGTTCCTCTATGAAAGTGATATGAAGCTTACAGCTGGACAAGAACAAATAGCTAAGCTTGATTCTAGTGATTTATTTATTAATGCTGATAATTATTTTGAATTGGTTCCTGTCTATGATAAAACTAACGAGCAAAGCACTGGTAATTATGTTTTAAGATTAAAAGAAGATAGCGAAAATAAAATACAAAATGGCTATTATGATATAATTGTTGATTTTAAAATGGAAAATGACATTTACGCATTTAATGTGTATGCATACAGACAAAAAAATATTTTTACAAAAATATTCGATGAGAAGCCCGAAATTAACGCAAATACAGGCATGTTAGATCATGAAATTCATAACGGAAAAAAGTATGAATATTATATGAGCACGTATTATATCGGCACTAAAGTAACTAGCTATGATCCATATGATAAATGGATTGGAATAGAACCATCTAATAAAGGAAATAATTTAACAAGTGAATTTATAAAAACACCATATGAGATTATTAAAGAATATGTTATTAAAAGAGAGTTGAATGCAGAAAATAAAACAGATTATAAGAGTGCTAAACATATTTACTATCTTGTTGACTATACTACAAATAGAATCGTTGGCAGGTGCGAAGTAATAAATCCTGAGTCTATTTCTCCTCAATATAACATTACAATTACTAAAGATTTTGTGATTTTAAAGAATTATGT
>CAUWDL010000093.1:0-4389 GCA_963557285.1 uncultured Bacilli bacterium
TCAAATAGTCACCTTTATGAAAATAAAAATTATCACTAATAGGTATCCTTATTTTTTTACCATCCTTGTATTCAAAATATAATTTGTCATAACTATTTTGATTATGTTTATATTTAGAAATTAATGTAATTTCATTAAAATAATTCATTTTATCTTCATATAAAGAATCTAAGCCAATTTGTTTTAAAATCTCACTTTCAGATTTATTCCCTAAAACTGTGTTACTTATAAGACTAAGTGTTTGATAATTATTTTCTAAAGGAACATTAGAATTATATAGAATCGGATTCTTTACTCTATCATTTTTAATTTCAGCGCACAATTTTCTTCCATCAATATAATAAATTTTATATCCGTCTTTAGAGAGAAAATTTGGATTTAATTTATAGCTTTCATTGCCATTAGACACATCAAAATAATTGTTCGACTCACTAGAAATATCTAGCAAATCAATAAGGAAATATTCACTAGAAGGATTAAAAAAATATTTTCCATCATTGTTTTTGACCAATTCTTTTTTATCAGGCAATACCACAACGCAACTTTTATTATTTTTTAATTCTTGAGCATTAATAGTAGCATTTCCATAAACGATAAATGGTGTAGTCCATTCTAAAAGCATCTTAGAATAACTATTATGATCACCCATGTTTAAATCCATCATATCAAATCCGCCTAAAGGTGAATAATAATTAGCGTAATCATAATAATCATTTAACCCGAATAAATGCCCTGTTTCATGAATATATGTTGATGCATTTAAAGCATTTTTATAGCCATTCATAAAATCAAAACTTGCAAAACTAAATAGATTTAAAGCAGGTTTTTTTACATTTGCTGTAACATTATCAACACCTAACGTGTATGCCCAAAAATTTTCGCTAATTGAAATAGGGGAATTTTGATAATTAGGCATATCATATATCGCCCAAACAGCATCTATATATCCATCTTTATTAGAGTCATATTTTGTCAAATCAATTTTCTTATTATTGATTGTAGCTTGATTTATAACTGAACTAATTAATTCATATGTGCTATCTGCATTATTATAAAAATAATATTCTTTATCAGAAATTGACCAATCAGCAATATCAAAATTAAAATTTACTTTACCATTACTCGAAGTGAAATAATAATCTTTAACGCTTTTTGGATTAACTTGCTTTCCCCCACCATTAAAAGTTAAATTTATATTTTCTTTCACTTCATCTTCTAAAAGTGCATTATAAAAACCTTTAAAATGAATTGGTAAGACAAGGACATTAGTTACATTATCATTTTGAAAAAGAGACGGCGAACTACTTATTCGGTTCTTATTTAAATATGGAATTGTGTTTGTTAAAACAACATCTTCTGGCTTAATAACATCGCCTGATGTCGCATTATCATCACTTATTAATACTTGAGAATTTTTAGTTTCAATTGTTATTTTATTATAAGATTTTCCACAGCTAGTTAATAAGCTAGACATGCAAAAAAGAAGAATAAAGGAAAAAAATATTTTTTGTTCTTTTTTAATAATTTTATTCATTTAAAAATTTTAGCACATCATCAAATACTTGTTGATGATTTTTCTCATTTAATATTTCGTGTCTCATATGTTTATAAACGATAACTCTTGAGTCTAATCCATACTTTTTATATAGAGAATTTAATTTTAATAATCCTTTGCCGTTATTTGAAACAGCGTCGCTATCTCCACCAACAATTAATATTCGAAGTGACTTTGATATGTTCTTAATATTTTTGGTTTTTTGAATTGAATTTAATCCCTTCATAAATTCTTTGTAAAATCCATTTGTTGGCCTATAGCCACTATATTCATCATTATCGTATTTTTCTACATTATCTTCATTATAAGAAATCCACGCATTATTCGATTTAGCTCCACGTACAGTTTTTTCATACGTTCCAATTGACAGATTATGGATTAATCCTGCTTTTTTATGAAAATTATTTCTATGAATAAATAACTTAGAATATAAATAGCCTACCTTTGTAAGTGGGTTTCTTCCATTAGTTCCACAAAGTACAACTTTATTGATACTTGTAGAATATTTTTCGATAAATCCTTGTGATATAAAGCTCCCCATTGAATGAGCGAATAAAACTATTGGCAAATGTGGATATTTTTCTTTTAATAGATTGATATATTGAAGCATTGTTTCTTGCATTTTAAAGAAATAATCCTCAGGAACATCACCTAATTTTCCATTTTTTCCTAATCCTTGTCCGTAATGATCCAAGCAATAAACAGCTATGTCATTATTATTTAAAAAAGTTGCAAATTCATCATAACGAGCACTATTCTCAGCCATACCTGTTACAAGTAGCATAATTTTTTTAGGGCTTTTAATTTCCCAAGCGTTGCCAAAAAGGGTGTCATTATATTTATTGGTAAAACTAATTTCTTTCATGGTCTACTCCTAAAAAATAAATAATTTGTTATCTTAATTTTAACACGATAACATAATATATTGTATAAAATATACGTTTATACTTTCTTATAATTAGAATAAAGATTCAATAGACAATCTTATTAATTTGTATAATGTTATTCATTTTAATTTATACATTTTTTAAGTAAAATAGTTGTATGGAAAACTGGATAATGGTTATAGATTTAAAAGCTTTTTATGCCTCTTTTGAATGTATCGAGAGAGGTTTAGACCCTTTTAAAACTCCTTTAGCCGTCACAGATATCGAAAGAAAAGATGCAACAATTGTACTAAGCGTTTCGCCATATTTAAAGTCATTAGGCGTACCGAGTAGATGCCGTAGGAGAGAACTGCCTACTAATATTAAAGGTATGATTTATGCTAAACCACAAATGGAAAAATATGTAAAATGTTCAGCGAAAATCATTTCAATCTTCTTAGATTTTGTTGGCATGGATGATATTCATGTTTATTCTATAGATGAATCATTTTTAAACGTTGGACCATATCTTAAATTATACAAATGTACACCATACGAACTAGGAAAGAGAATTTTAAAAAAGATTAAAGATGAAACTGGATTGACTGCTACATGTGGTATTGGTGAAAATATGTTTCTAGCAAAAATGGCTGATGATAAAGAGGCAAAAAATGCAAAAGATTTTATTGCTGTATGGAAATATTCAGATGTTCCAACTAAATTACGGCCAATAAAGCCGTTGAATGAAATATGGGGTATTTCTCACGGATATACCAAAAGATTAAATATCTTAGGCCTCTATTCTGCATATGATGTCGCCCATTATAATAAAGAAATTTTAATACAAAAATTTGGTGTACTAGGTGAAGAATTATATGAACATTGCAATGGAAGAGATGAGGCGAATATAAGAGAAAAATACATTCCAATTAATAAAAATTTATCACTAGGGCAAGTATTAATGAGAGATTATTCTTACGAAGAAGCTAAGTTAATAATTAAAGAAATGAATGATGATTTATGCGTACGTTTGCGACAAGCAAAAATGAAAGTAAATGTTGTTTCTTTAATGGTACGCTATTCATTCACATGTAATGAGGAGCCTTTTTCTCATCAATTAAAATTAACATTACCAACTGATTTAAATTCAGAACTTCTTGTTTCTTTGCTATTTATTTTTGACACATACGCAAAAGAAAAGCCTATCAGGCAAATAGGGATTTCATTTGGAGGATTAGAACCTAACAAGGTCACACAATTAAGCATTTTTCAGAATATTGATGATATAGAAAGAGAAAAAAATCTATATACAGCGCTAGATGAAATTCAAAAAAAATATGGAAAAAATAAGATATTAAAAGGTGATGCTTTAAAAAAATCATCTACGATTAAAGAACGTCATAATCAAATTGGAGGGCATAGAAAATAAAAAAACTAGAGATGTCTCTCTAGTTTTAATCACTGTTACAAATTATCGTGATCTAATGAATCATAATAAGCAGCGTAACTTGTTAAAAAATCTAAAATACCCTTTTCATTTCTGTTTGGTCGA
Source organism: uncultured Bacilli bacterium (assembly GCA_963557285.1). Classification (GTDB taxonomy): domain Bacteria; phylum Bacillota_I; class Bacilli_A; order RFN20; family CAG-826; genus Onthovivens. The sequence continues at coordinate 3,974 of CAUWDL010000093.1, forward strand.
TCGTTTAAGGAGTTACGTCTACTTATTTTTCTAAATAACTTAGAAAACATAATTAAACCTCCTATTTTCTCTGAGTTTGGGTTAACTCAGGGTTTATTATAATACGCCAAATATATAAATTTGTAAAGTCTTATTTTTAAAAAAATAACAGACGCTCTTGAGCGCCTGTTATTTATATTTTTTATTTTGCTTTTACTACTTTTTTCTTTATAAAGTTAAATAAAACAATTAATTCATGAATAACCAATGGTAAAACTGAGAATGCTAATGTAATACCCCATTCAGCTGCATCTAAGTTTGCTGTTGAGAATACATCTTGAACAACTGGTGTTTCAATAACGAATAATTGTAATGCAATACCAGCTACAAATGCGATAAGCATCATCCAGTTTTTATTTTTAAATACCTTAACAAAT
>CAUWDL010000094.1:0-4356 GCA_963557285.1 uncultured Bacilli bacterium
AATAAATTCAAGTGAATTTAATTTTGCGCCTAAACAATTAACACCTTTTTTTGAAGAAATAGGGTGTGAATTTAATGCTTTTGTGACGATTTCTCTATTCTTTTCATCTTTTTCAACTACTAATAAATCAAGTTTACCATCGTCAATTTTAATGTGGTTTCCGACTGAAACATCATCGTAAAGTTTATCAAAAGTTACACTGATTTTTTCAGTTGTACCAAGGACTTTTGTCATTGAAATTCTTAATGTTTGACCTTTAACAATATTAAGCTTTCCGCCTTCCATATCGTGGCAACGGATTTCAGGTCCTTTTGTATCGAGCATAACTGGAACATAAAGTCCATCTTTTTCTAATTCTCTAGCTTTTTTTAATTTTCCTAATTGCTCTTCGTAATCACCGTGTGAGAAGTTAAGTCTCATAACAGCCATACCATTAGCAACAAGTTGTTTTAACATATTGATATCTTCACTTGAAGGTCCAATAGTACAAACGATTTTTGTCTTCTTTGTAAGGTTAATGTTTTCCATAATTTTCGTAATCTTCTTTCTTTCTACTATTTAATAAAATTAAATAATTTATATAAATCTTCGTGTTTATTTCGTTGAAGAGATAATGCTTCATAAATATCGGTATATGTTAATTTGTTGTCAATAATACCAACACACACACCACCAATACCTTGATCGAGAAGTTCAATTGCGTAGCTCCCCATTCTTACACTATTAAATCTCTCCATTGCAGAAGGATCTCCACCGCGTTGAACATATCCTAAAACATCTTCACGAGTATCCCATCCAGTTTTTTTAGCAATAAGCTTTACTAATTCACTTACGTTAAGTAATTTTTCAGCAACGAGAATAACGACGTGATCTTGTCCGTTCTTCTTTTTTTCTATTAAGCCTTGAATAAGTTCTTCCTCATTAAGTGGCCTATCGACAGTTAAAATGTAGTCAGCGTTTGTAGCAATTCCTGCATACAAAGTTAAATCTGGACACTTGTTTCCCATAACTTGAATGACAACGCATCGATTGTGCGAACTCATTGTTTCAGTAATTTTGTCAATACATTCACAAATGTTGTTTAGTGCTGTATCGAAACCGATTGTAAAGTCAGTAGATGAAATGTCGTTATCAATAGTTCCTGGAAGTGCAACACAATTAATCCCAGCTTCGGATAATTTTTTAGCGCCCATATAAGAACCATCACCACCGATTACAATTAATGCCTCAATGCCTTCTTTTTTAAGATTATCAATAGCAATTTGTCTTACACTTTCTTCTTTAAATTCTGGTAAACGAGCGCTCTTAATAAGAGTACCGCCACGTCTAACTGCGTTTTCACCGAAGTTTATGTCGACTTTATGAATGTTATTTTCAACGAGACCTTTATACCCGCCGATAACAACATACATTTCTTTGCCAAGTTTATAACCTGTTCTTATAGCGCCAACAATTGCAGCGTTCATTCCTGGAGCATCACCACCACTAGTAAGGATGCCTATTTTCTTGACCATAATAGCAAACCTCCAAAATCAAATTCATTATATAATAGATAAAGGTTTTTATCTAGATATTTGATATTCAATTGATAAAATTATTTTAACAAATAAAGGTAAAAAATGGCTTAAAAATGGCTATGATTTGCCTTATAATGAGATATATATGATAAGTAATGAAAAAACTACGTTTATTTTGAAAAAGAAAGGTCTTTTATCAAGCGATTCTTTAACTTTTATGATGGAACTTTATCTTCCAATTATTGGTAAAGATGCAACTTTTTTGTATTTGTTTTTAATGAATTTTTTATTGCATAACGATAATAAAGTTGTAATCTCCGATTTAATTGTTTTAACTAGAATGACGCGACAAGAGTTTTTGCTAAGTCGAAAAAGTCTCGAATCTATCGGACTAATTTCAACTTTTGAAAAAAATGGTGATCCAAATGTTCTTTTAATTATAAACGATCCTGAGACGCCAAAAAATTTCTTTAATAATATTGTATATAAAGGCCTTTTTATAAATTCAACAAGTAAAGCTGAGTACGAAAGATTGTGCAAGAAATATTCTGCAAAGATTGATATTAATGGCTACACAGATGTTAGTGCGAGAATAAACGACACTTTTAAGATTAATTTTGATTCAGATGAGTTAAACTTGAGCGATGATGTTGAGCTAATAGGTCGAAATAAAGGTACATTAAAAGATAATTTTAGTGAAGTTAAACTTATTAATTATATAAAAAATAATTCACAATTTACTGCAGGTAGTTTTAGTGATGACGAGATTAAAAATATGCATAGAGTTGCTACTTTATATGGATTAAGCGAATCATCTATCGGCGAATTAGTAATAAAATCTTCCAATATAAGAAATAAAATTGGCCAGAAATTAGACTTAGAGCTGCTTAGAAGCAATGCTGAAATTTATACTAAGACATTTAGTCTTGATTCACTTAAAAAGATTCATAAAAAGAGCACTATTGTAGGTAGTACAAGTGATGTTGCAAAAAGAATTGAGTATTATGAAAATACATCACCACGTGAATTTCTTATGTCTAAGCAAAATAACGTTGAGCTTGTTGCATCAGATAAAAGAATTATCGATTCTCTCGCATTCAATTTTCATTTTAGTAATGGCATGATTAATGCTTTATTAGACTACATTATGACTATTAAAAACGGAGATCTTAATCGTAATTACGTTGAAAAAGTTGCAAGTAATTTATTAAGAAAGCATGTAACAGATACTCTTTCATTATTAGAATGTATCGAATCAAGCAAGAAAAAGATGCAAGAGAAGAAGAGAATTGCACCTAATACTACTTTTGCTAAAGACACATCTATTCAAAAAATGGATTATAGTTTTGACACAACTGGATTGAATGATTCTAAAGATGATTTCGATGATGATGAGGATTACGATATAATTTAATTATGGAAAAGGCTAGATTAACAATAAATGTATCAAACAATGAGTTGGAAGATTATAGAAAAGAACTCTATAACCAAATTTTAAACGACCCTGATTATAATGAATTATTGAAGCAAGGATTTTCAAACGAAGAAATTTATAAGAATGTCACTAAATTTTTAGAATACTTAGACGATCTTAAGCTTTCACGAGTTATTAAAACATATAATGATTGTAAAAAATTTAATAAATTTGAAAGAATAATTCTTGTAAGGAATGGGAAAATTATTGAAAGATCTTACGTTCCACTAAAACCTTATCAGGATCATCTTGACCTAATGTCTAAGTTTGTAGAAAAAGATATCCCAGAAGGCGACGAAGAAGCTGATTATTTGTCTTTGCCAAAAGAATTAAAGAAGCAAATAAGTATTAAAATTAAAAATAATAAATGGGTTTATTTATACGGAAATGTTAGAAGCGGAAGAAGTTATGCTGCTGCATCTCTAATTAATAGAAAATATAAAGATTTAGCCCATACAATTGCTTACATTAATTGTCCAAAAAGATTTAAGCAATTAGCTGATTTGTATTTTAAAGATACAGGTTATTTTAATGAAATAATTAAAGCGTATTCGGAAGCTGATTTTTTAGTTTTTGATGATTTTGGTTCTGAATTTAAAAATGGATTAATTAGAGATTCTATTTTAATCCCAATATTAAAAAATAGAATTAACAATAAAAAAGTCACCTGTTTTACAAGTGACTTTAAAATAGATGTTGTTTGTGAAATGTATCATTTTAAAAATGAAACAAGCGACCAAATGCTAATTCAAGTAATTAGATTATTGAAAGAAAATACTGGCTCTGAAGTTCTTACGAGTGAATTATCTCTTTATTAATCTTTTAAAGCATCCATTGCATTTTTAAAAAATGTCTCAAAATCGCCAGTTGCTTTCACAATTTTAATCTTTTTATTGTCTTTTGGATAATAAAAGTCATGATTTAATTTTTTAGACGATGAAATATCGTCTTTTCTTGTTGTTAAATTTTTAATTTGCTGATCGTCAGAAATCTCAATAACAAGAATTTTTTTAAATAAGTATTCGATGTGAGCTTTGAATAAAGTTGGTGCTTCAATAATTACACAATCGTTTTCTTTAACGATTTTGATTAATTCTTTTTCCAATATAGGATAAATATAGTTTTCAACCTGAGTTTTTTTCTCTGAGTCTTCAATCATTATTTGTCTTGCTTTTTTAGTAATTTCTTTATTATTAATATCAAAAGGAGCTCTTAGAATCCTTGATATATTTTTCTTAATAATCTCTTCATTATATAATTCATGAATAATAGCGTCGCAAGAATAAGTTAAGTAGCCATTTTCTTTAAAATAATTTAATAATGTAGATTTTCCACTTCCTATCGGACCAGTTAGTCCTATCGCTT
>CAUWDL010000095.1:0-4341 GCA_963557285.1 uncultured Bacilli bacterium
AGAAATATCTTAGAATCATTTAAAAAAATTAATTATCCAGCTGATAAATTTGAAGTTTTTGTTATTGTTGAAACCGAGGATGATCCAACTGTTCAAATAGTGAAAGAATTTGGATTTAAAACTATTGTAAGAGGTGACTTAACTAATCGTAGAACGAAAGGATTCGCTCTAGATGATGCGTACAAATATATAAAAGCAAATAATTTACACTTTGACGCATACATGATTTTTGACGCTGATAATGTTGTTAGTAGCAATTATTTAAAACTTATGAATGATGTTAAACATCAAGGTTATCAAATTGGTGTTGGCTATAGAAGCTTTACTAACGCAACTAAGAATTGGGTTTGCTCTACAAGTGCGACACTTTTCTCTTTTATGAATCAATTTACTTCTAAGGGCAGATCACATTTATTTGAAAAGGCTACTCTGACTGGAACAGGATACTACATTGATAGCGAAATTGTTGATGATGCTGGTGGATGGATTTGGAACGGTATGACCGAGGATGTTGAATTAACGAATTATTGCTACTATCACAATATTAGAATGATTTATTATCCATATGCTCGATATTTTGATGAACAACCTGAAGATATGAAAACACTTCATAAGCAACATATTAGATGGGTTTGGGGTTTTATTAAGAATAAAGATAGATTTAAAAAAGGTGGTAAATTTTATCCAGTTAAATCTAAAGTAAAAAGAAGAATTTCCATCATTGAATACTGTACAAGTATTTTCCCGTTTTTAATTATGGCGTTAACTTTATTAGTTAGTGCATTTGCTACTTTGCTTATTTCAATTGTTTCTGGATTTGTTGAACCAGCAAGCAGTGCGTATATATTTGCTCATTCTGTGTATCAATTTTCTTTGATCTATGTATTATTTATGTTTGTGGCAAGTTTCACTTTAGCTGTTGATAACAAAAATTTAAAGTTTAACGTTAAACAATCTGTAGTAATTGTTCTTACCTACATGTTCTTTTTTGCTGATTTCTTATTCGCGTTCTTTGACGGCTTATTCCATAAAAAGAAAAGAACATTGTGGAAAGAAATCGAGCATAAAGGAATAATTGTTGATAAAGAAGCACTGGAGAGCAATAGCAATGTTAAAGAAGGATAAAAAGTTTAAATACGGACAAACTATTACTTATTACGATGAACTTAATGATGATTTCGAAGGAACTAACTTAACTAGACCGCCTGTACCTGATGATTACATCTACATACACAAAAACAAATTTTATCGCGGTTTTCAAAAATTTTTATATTTTTGTATTGCAGTGCCTGTTTTACGTTTGATTTGCTTTTGCGCAGGTATAAGAGTGAAAGGAAAAGAGAATCTAAAAAAACTTAATGGACAAAATTGTTTTGTTTATTCGAATCATACCTCTTTTTTTGATGTATTAGATATTCAAGTTCTTCTTTTTCCATTTCGAATGTCAAGAATTTTAGGATATAGTGATTCTTTGTCTAATAAGCTTCTTGCATGGATAACTCCGCTCTTAGGATATATGCCTATTCCAGATTCTCCTAGAACATTTAGAAAATTTCAACAGTCGTTAGAAGAAGTTGTGTATAAAGAAAACAATAATGTTATTATTTATCCAGAGGCTCATATTTGGCCTTATTATACTGATATTAGGCCTTTTGTATCTACATCATTTAAATATCCTGCAAAATTAAATAGGCCTATTTTGCCTGTTACCGCATGTTATAGAAAAAGTAAAATTTCAAAACATGCGAAAATAACACTTTATATTAGTGAACCGATTTTTCCTAAAGAAAATCTTTCAGTTAATGAGAATAAAGATTATTTAAGGGATGAGTGTTATAAAGAAATGAAGAAGGTTAGTGCGAAATATTCGACATATCAATATGTTAAATATGTGAAAGGAGAAAAAATAAACGAAGATGCAAAAGAAAAAATCTAAAACCGTCGTTGACAATGTTTTTTATAGTAGATTAGCCTGCTATTTTTTATTAACGTTCTTTATTTTATTTTTATTTATCTTTAGCGCTGTCGCATTTGCTTATATAGCTCAAATAGATGTTTCGACTTTACCTCCTGACGTATGTGATCATGGCAGTTCATCATTTGACTCTTTTTATTGCTTTTTAAGTGATAAAACGTTTTATTACTTAATTTATAATTTCTTTGTCATTATGATGATTATTATGTTTCTTGCTTTGATTATTTTAAATGTATTCTATATCGCTAATGCATTTTACTTTAAAAAAATCGTAAAAGAAAAAAGTTGTGGAGCAGTTATATATAAAATTGTCGATGGTAAGCCATTATATTTACTTCTACGTATGCAGTATGGACACACTTCCTTATGCAAAGGTCATCAAGAAGAAAATGAAACAAATGAAGAAACAGCTATAAGAGAAATAAAAGAAGAAACTAATTTGGATGTGGTATTGAATACAGACTTTGAAAAAGTAATTACTTATAAACCAAATGAAAATTCTATCAAAGATGTTATATTCTATTTAGCTACATTAAAAGATGAGAGCCAAACACCTATTGATGAACATGATGATGAAGTTACTTCATTTGAATGGTGTGACTATTCTGATGCATTGCTTAAAATTACTCATCAACAAGATAGAGATGTTTTAAAAAAAGCGAATAAATATATCAAAAGTCACGACTACTTAAAATAAAAAATGAGCCTTCAAAATGAAGGCTCATGTTAAATTTTATGTGGTGCCGAATGTCGGAATCGAACCAACGACCTACTCATTACGAATGAGTTGCTCTACCGACTAAGCTAATTCGGCTTTATTAAATTATACTTTATTTTTGATTGCTAATCATTATAAATTTTATAAAGGAGAAAAAAATGAAAACTAACGACAACAACAACCAAGTTATTGTAGAAAATACATCAAATGATGAAATTGTTATCGAAAAATATAACGTTAAAAGTTGGTTTAACTCTGCTCTTAGTGGCTTGCTAATAGGACTTGGTGTTATTTTGCCAGGCGTAAGCGGATCTACAATTGCAATATTGTTTAAGATCTATGATAAAATGCTATATTCTATTAGCAATATATTCAAAAAATTTAAACAAAGCTTCTTATATTTATTACCAATTATCGTTGGCGGTCTATTAGGCTTTATTGTTGGATTTTTTGCAGTAAAACAAGTGATTGAAGCATATACGTTTATTGTTGTCTGTGTTTTTGGTGGGCTTATGCTTGGAGCATCACCTGAAATATTTGGCGAAATAAAAGAAGATATAAAAAAACCTAGACGGTATCAGGTTTTATTTCTTATTTTAGGCTTAGCATTTCCGATAATTTTATCTTCAGTTTTTGCTAATGTTCCAGAAGTAGATAATACAGAAATGCTTACAAGTTTCCCACGGTATTCTTACGTAATAGCTTTCTTACTAGGAGCAATCGTTTCAATTACTCAAATTGTTCCAGGATTAAGTGCAACTGTATTATTAATGTCACTAGGATTCTTTAAACCTATAATGGATGCTATTAGTATTACAACATTAACAAATGAACCTCGTTGGATTGCTTTCTTACTACTATTATTAGTTGGTTTTGTAGTTGGATTTTTTTTATTAAGTAAAGTTATGTCGTACTTCTTTACAAAGCATAAAAAAACCATGTACTTCCTTGTTACAGGTTTAACTGTAGGGTCAATAGTTTCTGTCTTCTACAATAGTGAAGTAAAATCAGTTTATGATTCATGGGCTATTGGTCAAGGCAACATGGCTTTAGATTTAGGTCTAGGTATACCTTTATTTGTGGTATTTGCTGCTATTGCTTTTGCACTAGTGATATATCAAAAAAAGAGAAATGAAAAATAATTATTTATTAAAAATTAATAAATAAATTTCTCTTTCTGAAGTGGTGCCTCCAGCGTGATGCCCTTTAAAGCCTATAGGCTCATTTGTTTGATAAAAAGCGTACTTATCTTTCGCAATTAAGCAATAGTCTTTAAGTGCTGTCGAAAATAATTCATTTTCTTTACCATACCCAAAGGTATGGTTTTTTATTAAGTCATCTCTTGAAACAATATCGAAATAATCCCCGTAATATTTATTTCCTAATTCTAAGAATTTTTCTTTGTTTTTAACTGAAACTGTTGCAAAACGTGGTTCAATTGAATAAATAGGCTCACTTAAAGTATCTAAAAAATCTTTGTGTTCTTTAAAATTGATTTCTTCAATATCACTAAAACCGTGATCAGCTGTTAAAATAAAAAGAGTATCAGGATTATTGTTAATTAATGATTTTAGTTTATTTTCTAAATAAATGATGTTTTCTCTTACGATCTCATTTTTAATGCCATTTTCATGCATTAAATGATCTG
>CAUWDL010000096.1:0-4326 GCA_963557285.1 uncultured Bacilli bacterium
CTTCTTTCAATTCTTCCTCATCTGTAACTTCAAACAATTCATGCTCTTCGTTATATTTCATCAAAATAACATCTTCAGGTGAGGATGATTCGTAAAGAAAAACATATTCAGCGTTACGTTCTTCATTTTCATATGTAAAAAGAATATTCATTAAATATTCATTTCCATCTTCATCATATATAACAATTTCATCATCATTTCTTGGTTCCATTCGTGTTGCTCCTTAAAAAATCTTCTAGTATAACAACCGCACTCATCATATCGATAATTTTTTTAATTTTTTCTTCTTTTAATCCTTCATCTCGAAGTCTTTCACGTGCTTCAATAGTTGTAAAACTTTCATCAATATAAAATACATTTATATCATTTTTTAATTTTAACATATCATCGATAAATCTACGAACAGATTCGCAGCGATCACCTTCTGTTAAATCTAATCTTTTAGGTAGACCGATAACAACGTTTTTTATGTTTTCGTCGACAAGATATTCTAAAAGTCTTTCACGTGCTTTTTTATAATTGCCCTTTTCAAAATTAAAATTCTCTCTTGGGTGAACAATGCCCAAAGAATCGCTAGTAGCGATTCCTAAGCTTTTTGTTCCTAAATCTAATCCGATATATCTTTCCATCTTCTAATTAAAAATTACATCTTTTGTTATTTCATTAATTTTAGAAATTTCAAGAACGTTTCCTTGAGCACGATCAGCTTTTCCACCACCGTTCCCACCTAAAATGGAAGTAATTTTCTTAACCGCTTTTCCGCTTGAGAATCCATCATTAACAAAATCTTTAGAAGCAGTTACAACAATTGGATGTTTTGTATTTTCTTTGCCAATTAAGACTAAAACATATGATTGTATCGATGTTTTGACGACATCAACAATATTAATTAATGCTTGTTTATTCATATCATCAAAATATTTAATAGCGAATTTATGCATTTGCAAATCTGTAATAATTTCACTGGATTTTAATGTAGCTAATTCCTTTAGAGCGACATTTAATTTATTTTGCAATTCTGAATTAGTTGTGTTGAGCTGTGAAATACGTGGAAGTACTTCGCTATTACCTTTGCATTCAAGCGTATTTCTTATTTCAACTAGCAAATCATCCTTAGTTTTTAAATATTCATACGCAGCATATCCAGTTTTTGCTTCTATTCTTCTAACACCACTAGCAACAGCGCCTTCACTCACTAAAGTAAATAATCCTATATCGCTTGTATTTTTAACATGTGAGCCACCGCAGAATTCTTTAGAAATATCTCCAAAGCAAACAACTCTGACTTCTTTACCATATTTTTCATCAAATAAAGATAAAGCACCAACTTTTTTTGCTTCTTCAATAGGCAAAATTAATGTAGAGTTCTCTATTGCTTCGTTAATAAATTTATTAACTTGTTTTTCAATTCTTGTTAACTCAGTTTGAGTAATTTTTCTGTCGAAAGAAAAATCGAATCTTAAATATTCTTCGTTAACAAAACTACCTTTTTGTCTACATTCATCGCCTAAAACATTTATTAACGCACTTTGTAATAAGTGTGTTGCACTATGGTTTTTCATTATAGTGAGATGCCTTTGCTTGTCAACCTTTAATGCTAATTTATCGCCTGTTTTAATAGAACCATAAAGTAATTTAACATGATGAAGATGTTCCTTATTTGGTGCTTTAGTTACATTTAATACATTTGCTTTAACTTCTGAGTTCTCAATACATCCTGTATCAGCTACTTGGCCACCCATTTCAGCGTAAAAATTAGTTTTATCAAATATTATATCGCCTTCGTCTTCGATTTCATCTACTTTTATACCATCTTTAAATATTCCAATAACAGTAGCATCTAAATCGCTAAAATTATATACATATTCGCTAGGTAAATTAAATTCAAGTAAATCTTTAGATTGCTTATTAAAACTTTCTATATTTTTTCTACTAGCACGTGCTAACTCTTTTTGCTTTTCTAATGCTTTCTTAAAACCATCTAAATCAACTTTTACACCTTGTTCTTCACACATCTCAACAGTTAGTTCGATAGGGAATCCATATGTATCATATAATTTAAATGCTTCACTTCCATTAAGTTCACTTGAATTAGCAATTAATGAATTAAGTATATTTTCACCTGTACTTAATGTTTTAATAAATCTTTTTTCTTCATTTAAGATAGTTTTTTTGATTGAGTCTTCTTTTCCAACCAAATATGGATAATAAGGTTTCATAATAGAAACAACTGAATCAACAAGCTTATATAAGAAAGGCTCATAAAGTCCTAATTTTTGTCCATATCTCATAGCTCTTCTTAATAATCTTCTAAGAACATATCCTCTTCCTTCATTAGAGAAATTTTCGCCATCGGCTAAAGCAAAAGTACATGTTCTAATATGATCAGCAATTACTCTAAAAGGCATGAGGTTAGGTTGCTCATATTTTTTGCCTGATAATTTCATTGTTGCTTCTATAATAGGAAAGAATAGATCAGTTTCAAAATTAGTATCTGTGCCTTGAATTACACAACAAATTCTTTCGAGACCAGCGCCTGTATCGATATTTTTGTGAGGTAATTCTTTATACTCTTCTCTTTTAACACCATTAACAGCGTTAAATTGTGAAAAAACAATACCCCATATTTCAATATATCTATCATTTTCTATATCATTTTTAAGTAAATCAACTCCGAAATGATCCTTATCCCATTTTTCTCCTCTATCAAAGAAAACTTCTGTATTTGGTCCACATGGGCCTTCACCGATTTGCCAGAAGTTGCCTTCTAAAGGAATTAAATGTTCTGAATCTAGTCCAGCTTTTATCCATAAGTCTCTTGTCTCTAAATCATTTGGATGATATGTAACATAAATTTTATCTTTTGGTAAATCAAAATATTTTGAACTTGTTAAAATTTCAAAAGCCCAAAAAACAATTTCTTTTCTAAAATAATCACCAATTGAAAAATTTCCAAGCATCTCAAAAAAAGTATGATGTCTAGCTGTTTTACCAACGTTTTCAATATCATTTGTTCTAATACATTTTTGAACGTTTGTTATTCTTTTACAATCAGGAATTTCACTTCCATCAAAATATTTTTTTAGTGCGGCGACACCAGCATTAATCCAAAGTAAGCTTGGATCATTATGTGGAATCAAACTAGCACTTGGTTCAATCATATGTCCTCTTTCTTTAAAGAAATTTAACCATGTGTTTCTAATTTCTTGAGAAGTCATGTAATGCATAACTCTTATCCTCCTTAAAATAAAAAAATCCTAGAAAAAATTTCTAGGAACGAATTTATCGCGGTACCATCCTATTTCTTAATAAAATAAGCACTTAATTAATCAAACTTAACGCGTTTAACGGGCTCTTAACCACTTATGCAAGGAACGGCTATTTTAGATTCATCCGTATATTTTCACCAACCATATACTCTCTACACAACATTTCTAAACTTTTTTCCTACGTGCATTATAATTATATTTATATAAAAAGTAAAGCATAAAAGCATTTAGTTATCAGGCTAATATTATTAGAAATTTTAAAAAATTCAACTTTATTAAAGCAAATAAAAATACCTTGTTATCAATAAATGAACAAGGTATTTTTTAAAAAGTTATCTGCTAAAATTAATGTCTGGCAAAACTGAATATAGTTTGAATTAATCCAAATAAAGTAGCAACAATACCACATGCACCAGCAACTAATCCACCAATATCAAGATATGCAAATGTTCCATATTTGCTACTTGTCGCCTCAATTAAAATATCCTTGTTTGCATCATAGAATGTTTGACCTGATGTAAATAACAATACTGAGCCTGCTCCTAATAAAATAGAACCAATCAATAACCCAAATCTATTTTTTCTAAAGAAGATTAAGCAAATGCCACCAATGACAAATAAAACAAGTCCAATAATAGCACCAATGTTAGCATTTAAAGTTACATTTGTACCAGTCCAGAGAATTTCGCTTGTTGTTTCTCCAGTAATACTAAATGTTCCTAATTCAACAGAGCCTCCAAATATTGTTCCTAATCCTTTATAGACTGTTCCAACACCAACTACTTGATTTAATAATGTTGTCGTAGCAGTAAAGGTTACACCACCGCTTGCGTCTACAGCAAAGAAGCATGCGATACCAATAACGAATAATAAAGCTATTAAAGCTGTTCCAATCAGTGAAAATATTCCACCAGTTTTTTTGGTTTTTTTACCCATAAAATTATAAAACCCGAACGATCATTAAAGACCTTCCTTTCAACTATAATTTTATCACTATTTATTTTTTTTAAAATAAAAACTAGCAAAATTAAAATATTTTGCTAGTTTTTAAGTTTAC
>CAUWDL010000097.1:0-4176 GCA_963557285.1 uncultured Bacilli bacterium
GTATTTTATTTTCTAATCATTGCTTTGCATAATCAAAATGAGCAGTATGAGGTACTGCTACATAAATGAAGTCATACTTCCCTTTGTCTTGAATAACTTCTTCAAATGAATGATACGCAATAGCGCCTACTGTATCAGCAAGTCTTTTTCCACACTCGAAATTTATTGAATAAATGCCATAAATTTCGAGCTCAGTTCCCTTAGATAAGGCAGTAATTTCTGACGCTATTACACCGCTCCCGATAATCACTACTTTCATATAAATCTATTATATAGTAATTTTAACAATATAAGTACTAATTTAATTGCATTTGTTTTTAAATGTACTTTAAATGCTTTTTATAGTAATTCTCGATAAAAACAACTTTAACATTTACAATGTTTTTTAAATTTAATTGCAACTTTTACTTACTTTTTTACATACATTTGTCAATTCAGTAAAATAATACTAATATATTGTCATAATAACTGACAGAAGTATGAACTTAGTAGAAAATAAACACAAAATTGACAAATTAAAAAATGAAGCATTCGTCATAGAATGTGCTTTAAGTGTTTTTATTGAGCAAGGAATTGAAGCTACATCTATTAAAGATATTGCCATTAAAAGCAACGTTACAGAGAGAACTATCTATAGATATTTCGCGAATAAAAGTGAGCTCGTATTAGCTTGCGTTATGGAATTTTGGAATAAAACTACTTCTTATATAGAGAACTCTTTAACACTGAAAGAACATGAAAAAATATCAGGACTTGAATTAATAAAACTAGTATTAAATGAATATGGTAACTTATATTATACAAGTAAAAAGGAATTAATTTTTATTAATGAGGTTGAATCGTACTTATCTCGTCATAATTTATTGATAAATTATGCAAATTGTCCACCTCAAAAATTAGAATTAGAAAAAGGACCATTAGCAAAAGCAATTAAAAAAGGGATGATAGATGGCTCTATAACAACTAAAGATAATTTAGAAGCTTTATATTACAACACTTATGATTCTTTATTAGGATTGCTGAAACAAATGGCATTGAATCAATATTCTGATCAAAACATAACAAAATTAGCTCAAAAAAGATTGAATCAATTTATTAATCTATTGATTAATGCATATAAATAAGAAAGGAAGTATATAATGAACGAATATGACATCATAGTAATAGGTGCTGGTAATGGCGGATTAGCCGCAGCAGCTACTGCTGCATCCGATGGAAAAAGTGTGATACTATTTGAAAAGCATAATATTCCTGGTGGATGTGGTACAAGTTTTAGAAGAGGACGATTCAAATTTGAAGTCGCATTACACCAATTATCACACTTAGGAACAGAGGCGAATCCAGGACCGCTTAGAGAATTATTTTCTAGATACGGCATAATGGATGATTTAGAATTTATACAAATTAAAGACTTATATTAAATTAATTATCCTGATGGAACAAGTGTTACTTTACCAAGCGATAAAAAGGAATGCGTTAAATATTTAAGCAAAGTCTTCCCTCAAGAAAAAGATAATATCGAAAGATATTATGATATGGTCTATCAATTTTGTAAAGAATCCAATGAATTCGCTATGAAAGCAGGCGCTAGTAAAAAAGAACCGAATCAATTAAAAAAAGCTATTATGAAAATAGGTTTCCCTCGTATATATCCAACTTTACAAAAATACGCTTTAAAAACAACTCAGGAAGTCTTAGATGAATTTTTTAAGGATAAAAAACTTCAAATGGCTTTAAGTGCTTATTGGTGTTTTATGTGTATGCCACCAACAAGATTCCCATTCGCTATCCTTGCTAAATGCCAGAATTTCTATTTAGAAACAAAGCCTTATTATGTTAAAGGGACATCTATGGCTATGAATCAAGCTATTTGTGAATCAATTCGTAAAAATGGCGGAACAATAAGATTAAACTGCGGAATTAAGAAAATATTATTAAAAGACGGAAAAGCTTGTGGTGTAATTACTGAAAATAATGAAAAGTATTATGCTAAAAAAATTATATCTAATATATCGCCATTAGCTACATATGGTAACTTATTAGACGAAAAAGATGTTCCTTTATCTGCTAGAGAATATCTAAAACCTTATACTGTTGGAATCAGTGCCTTAACTTGTTTTATCGGCTTAGATTGTCCACCAGAAGAGTTAGGAATTAAAACCTCATTCACATTAAATTACACATCGCTAAATCCTAATAAAGATTTCTTAGATGCATATAAGTTACTTCCAGAAAACGATCCAATGATTGCAACTTGTTACACAGTTGATGATAGTCGAGTTTCTCCAAAAGGAACTTCAATTATGACTGCTGGTACATTAAAGTATTCAAAAGAATGGGAGAATTTAAGCCCAGAAGAATATTACAAGAAGAAATATGAAGCAGGCAAAAGAATCGTAGATAGACTTGAAAAGCTTTATCCAGGCTTCAAAGACCATATCGAAGAAATGGAAATTGCTACACCTCTTACTCACATGAGATATTTGTCGCATCCAGGCGGCGCAATTTACGGATATGAGCAAGATACATTGCAAAGCGTCTTCTTCTTTCCACAAGAAAGCAAAATACCTAATTTAGAATTTGCTAGTGGATGGGTTAATGCGTGCGGTTTTGGTCCTAATTATACTTATGCTGATGCAATAGCAAAAAGAATTTGCAAGGAGATTGATGATGGTGAAGAAAAATATTAAAGAAACACTTTTAGGAACGTTAATTCATGGCGAAGAGACATTAAACGATATAAAAGTATTAAGAAAAGTTTCTCAGGATAAAATATCATCAAAATGTGTTTTTGATAAATCTCTTCAAATACATAGAAGTGAATTGCATTTAATCGTTAACGAAATTATAGATACAAAAAAGGGCGCTAAAAGAATTCGCTTCGTTTCTGAAGATGGTTATTTACCTCCTTTCGAAGCTGGTCAATACATAAATATATTTGTTAATATTAACGGCGTATGCACTTCTAGACCATATAGTATCTCATCATCGCCAAAGCAAAAATCATATTATGAGATTACTGTTGCGCGAATTAAAGACGGTTTCGTTTCAAATTATTTATTAGATAATTTGAATATTGGCGACAAATTAACCGTAAATGGTCCAGCTGGTAACTTCCACTATAATCCAGTTTTTCATAAAAAGAAAATGCTATTTCTTGCAGGCGGTAGCGGTATAACTCCTTTTATAAGTATGATAAAAGATATCACTCAATCAGGAGATGATAAAGATATATTATTAATATACGGTGTAAGAAATAGAAACAATGTTCTATTTCAAGAAGAGCTACAATTTTTAGAAAAATCTCACGATAATTTTAGATATGTAATTGTTTGTAGCGATGATCAAGATTTCTTAGGCGAACAAGGCTTTATAGACAAAGAATTGATTTCAAGAGTCGCTCCAGATTATTTAGAACGTACTGCTTATATTTGTGGCCCAGGAATTATGAATGAATTTTGTCAAAAAGAATTACTAAAATTAGGGCTTAAAAGAAAAGACGTTCGAACTGAAATGTTTAGCGTAAATAAGAATATTACTCTAGAGCAAGGATACCCTAAAAATTTAAAAGGTGATGAAATATTTAAAGTAAAGGTCAGAGATAGAATAATTGATGCAAAAGCAAACGAACCTCTCCTTATAGCTTTAGAAAGAGCAGGCTTAAAAGTAAAAGTTTGCTGTCGTAGCGGTGAGTGTAGCTATTGCAGAGTTAAACTCATTAGTGGAAATGTATACGTTGGTAAAGGAACTTTATTACGTGAAGCTGATATAAAATTTAATTATATTCACTCTTGCAAATCATATCCAATATCTGACTTAGAAATTGAAATTTAATGAATCAAAAAAGGAGGACACAAGTCCTCCTTTAATTATTTCTTTAACATTTTTTTGAAATATTTTTTTCTATTAAGCGCCATAATTAATCTAATTATGCCATAGACTAAAAATGAAACAGAAACTATTAAAGATATAACACAAACAATAAATTCAAAAGATGTAGGTGTGAATATTCTTTCTCCGATTGGTGTAAGTTTAAAACTTAATACCAAAAAGAATATTCCTATTATTAATAAAATAACACCACCAACAATGAAGCATAAAGAATTATCTCTCATTGCATTAGATTTCGTAATATTGTTATGAACCATTTGCTTATATTCATGGTTTTCTAATTCA
>CAUWDL010000098.1:0-4145 GCA_963557285.1 uncultured Bacilli bacterium
ATATAGGAATAAGTGGATTAGGCTGGGTTCACTTAGAAGGCAATAAACAATTATTTAGAATACATGTACCAAAAGGAGTATACGTTTATACAACACGTAGTAAAGTAAAAGATGTTAAGTAATAAAAATAAAGCGGAATTAAAAAGTATTGCTCATTCGAGCGATTTAGTAAAGATAAACATTGGCAAAGAATTATTGAATGATAATGTTATAAGTAGTATCGAAAATTGTTTTTCAACTCATGAATTAATTAAAATTAATTTTTTAAAGAGCGCATTAGTTGGTAAGGAAAAACAAGAAATTGTTCTAGATTTGATTGATGCTCTAGATTGTGATGTTATTCAAATGATTGGCAACACAATGATTATTTATCGCGAAAACAAAGAACTGAAGAACCATATTATTTTAAAAAGATAGTATATGACAAATATTGACTTATTTATTAAAAGCAATCTTAAATTAGTTAATAATAAAATCATCCTTAGTGATGATTTTTTGTCTTTTTTAAAGACGAGAATAACTGAGTTAAAAAGATTTGAACATTCAAAGAGTGTAGCATCACTTTGCTACGAAGTCGCCTTATCAAATAACTTATCTGAACCAATGAAATATTATTTAGCTGGATTACTTCATGATATTGGGAAAAACGCTGATAGAATTACTAAATTTGAAATAATGGATAAATTTTATCATAGTAATATCTTTTTACCGAAATTTTCATATCATCAGTTTGTCGGAGAATATATTGCTATGCACGATCTTAATATCTACGATGATGATATTTTACAAGCTATAAAATATCATTGCACAGGAACTAAAAATATGTCCCCTATGGCTAAAATAGTATACGCTTGTGATAAAATTGATCCGTTAAGAGGATATGATAGTAGCGAAATGATTAAAGCAATGAAATTAAATTACGAAATCGGATTTAAAATTGTTTTAAAAACAAATTACAATTTCTTAGTAGAACAAGCTAATACAAAAGAAGAAAAAGACAATATTTTAAACGATTTAACAAAACAATGCTTAGAATGCTATTTAAACAAATAGACAGTAATACAATAAATATGAAAGGTGAAAATAGAAAATGTATCCAAGAGAAGTAAATTTGATTAAGAAAGCTGTTGAAGACAAAAAATGTGAAAATGTAAAAGTTTATAACGTAAAGAATAAAAATCCGTTATGTGACTATGTAATTGTTTGTACAGCGTTAAATAAACGTAATATGACAGCGGTAGCTGCAAGTGTTGAAGACGTTTTAGAAGAGAATGACTTTGCTATTAATCATGTTGAAGGTAGAGATTCTGAAGAGTGGGTCTTAGTTGATTGCAATGATATTGTTATACATATTATGAGCGAACCATTTAGAGAACACGTTAAAATAGACGAATTATTAAGCAAGTAATATCAAATAAAAATCCATCTAGATTGTTTTATTAATAAAGCTAGATGGATTTTTTATTATTGAATTATAATTATTTAAATATAAGTAGTATTGAATTGGTATTCGTAAATTATTACAACTTCGTATAATATATATTATGTAAAAATAAAATGAAAAATGATGATTTAATCGAGATTATTTCCTTATTATCTCATAATACTAAATATATTTTTGCATTAATTTATAATACTGATAAACTACTATATATTTACTAAAATATTACTAGCATATATTAGTTTGTAAATATCTATTGCCTTTAATATAATTTGCTTCATAGTACGAGTTTTGCCTAATGACTTCAGAAATTAAGTCTCTATATGTAATCAGGATATGCATGTATTGTTCATAACTAAGATTGCAAATAGGCTTTAATTCCTTAAGACTATTTTTTCTACTTAACCTAAAACACTCTTTTGGTACACTTCTAATATACATTATATCAGCAGCAAAACTGTGCGATTGATCTATTGACGGAATTATTCCAATATTAAGGCAATTTGAATAGGTTACCTCCTCTTCTTCTTTAAATAAAGGACATATCAAAACCCTTGTATTGTATTCTGATGAATTTTTCATAATTATTACTGGATATATGAATGTGTTATTACGATTATCAGTTAATGCACATTCATAAATTTCACCTGCTCTAAATACTTTTCTATCCTTATTAAATAAATAATGAGTAGTCTTTTGATTTAACGTTTCGTTAGTCCGAGTTAATTGCTTTTCTAAATCTTTGCTTATAGCACTTTTAACTATGTATATTTTTTTATTTTCCATAAAAACGCTCCTTTCATAAACACAAAAGGAGCGTTTTATAAATATTTTATTTTTTTATTATTTTTTTGACTAAGTTTGCTAATAAATCGAATATCAAGAATATAATTAAAATCAATATTATAAGAGCAATCATTAAGTCGTATTGAGAATTATCTCTAAAAGTTTTAATTAAAGTTCCAATGCCGTTTACTTTAGACGAACCAATAAGAATTTCACTCATTATTGAAACTTTCACACCTAATGCTACTGAATTCGCAATACCTAAATATATATATGACGAAGATTCAGGTAGAATTACTTTAAAAAAACTTTTAATATTACTATATCCTTCAAGTCGAAGAGACATTTTAATTGATTCGTTAATGTTATCATGGCCTATGATAAACGATTCATATAAAATTGGAAATATCACTATAAATGTTATTATAATCGAACCAAAATATAAATCACGATAAAGAAACAAAAATATTAAATATACAATACATGGCGTCGGAATCAATTTCATCATTCCGATTAATGGATTAAGAAGGTATCTAAGACTTTTTATATAGCCAGCTAAAGAGCCAAGAACAAATGCAACTAAAAAAGAAATACCTAAAGCTAAAATCGTTCTAAGAAATGATTCTCCAAACATTTCATAAGTATATGTGCTTGTTAGCAAAGTGCCAACACCGCGAAATACAGTAAATAAGTTTGGCATGAATAAATTATCATTTATACATAAAGCTATAATCTCATATATAAAAATTAATAAAAAGATACCTACTATTTCTAATAGGATCTTCTTATTATTTTTTACGAAGTGTAATACGTTTTTTTTGATATTAGACATTTTTCATTACTGTAACATTATTTTATGATTGAACTAAAAAGATTTATATCATTTACTGTAAAATCTACATCATTAGGAACGAGTCCGAATCCATTTTTCTCACCATTTTGACCTTGAACAGTAATCACTATTTTTGAAGGGAAGCCATAATGAGAAGTTTGCTCTTCTTCCGTTTTATATACTTCTTCTATATCCTTTTTAACGTTTGATGCGTTGGATGTAGCTTCTTTAATACTAGATTTTACTTCATTAATAACTGTTTTATAAACATCATCGTCTACAGAAATATCTTTTCTAACGTATAACCCAGCTTGTGGTATATATTTTTTACTCCAAACGTTATTATGCTTTTCTTGAAAGATATCTTGTAAATTATAATCAACGATATGTAAATTCTTTTTTGATAAAGTGTTTGTAACTACTGTTGATACTGGTTCAGCAACTATAGCATAATCAACTACATTGTTGTCTATTTCATAGTTATCATTCATTGATAATAGTTTTTGCTTTAACGTAGATATATCTTCCTTATAATCATCTACTAAATTATCGCCGAAAATAGATCTAAAAAGAATGTCAGGAGTCTTATTTTGTTGAAACCCTAAAACATTATCTTTTGTTGTAATTACTGGAATACTACTAGTTTTCTCCTTATTAAATCCTAAAAGATGAAAATTGCCACCAGTAAGCATCATTTCAAACTTATATTTAGCTTTGTCTCCTTGCTTTTCCAAAATATTTTGCGCATTAATTGAATCGAATACTATAAAAGGTAAATCGCCTTTTGAAAATAAACTCGGAATATTACTAGGTGTTGAAATTGTTTCAACTTTCCCATTGTTTATCAAAGAAGATAACGCTAATGTTGGTGCTCCGCTCGGTGTGGCAATATATGTAGAAAATTCATCTTTGCTACTATCATCTGTGCAGCCAACCAAAAGAAGCGAACTTAAAATAATAAAACAGTTAACAAAACGTAAACCCGATTTCACTAATATAAACCTTCTTTCTAAAAATTAAAAAATATCCTTAATTGAAGTTCCGATCATATTTTCTTTTTTACTTAAATTAAAATTATCTAAAATC
>CAUWDL010000099.1:0-3915 GCA_963557285.1 uncultured Bacilli bacterium
CATATGTAAAGCATTACTAACTCTAATTGCATTTTTAACAGCTTCTTTATTTACACGAGGCATTGTACCTGGAAACGCCATATCTAATAATGTAACTTCAGTATTTGGTTCTGATCCAAAAGTAATAGGAGCTGATGAAAACATTTTAGATTTTGTTTTCATCTCAACGTGAATTTCAATACCAACAACAGCTTCAAAATTCATATTATTTTCCCTCCTTTTTATAACGTGGATAACTTAATCCTTTATACCCTGTTTTATTTTCAATATTTAAAGCAATATCAAACATGTTTAATTCATCAAATGGTTTTGTAGTAACGTTCACACCAAATGGTAAATCGTTTTCAAATCCTAATGGCAATGTAATCGAAGGGAAACCGCCAAAATTTCCTAAAGCAAGCCAGTTATCAGCGATAGCATAATCTAGTGAAACTTCTTCATCATGGCCATCAATCTTTTTAGCTACACTTGGAGCAGCTGGAAGAACAATTGCGTCATAATCTTTAAATATTTCATTGCATCTATTAACGATTAATCTTCTTGATTTTTGTGCTCTTAGAAATAATTCATCTTGATTCTCTCTCATTAATGAATAACTTCCTAAAACAAATCTACGTTTGATTAAAGGAGAGAAACCGTTTGTTCTAGCGTTATAAATAACTTCTCGATAAGTTTTTCCACCTCTATAAGGACCAAACTTAATACCATCTAGATTAGCATTATTGCTTGTGCTTTCAGCGCACGAAATAACCATATAAGTTGGATAAATAGAACGTAATAAATTTATATCAAAATCAACAAAATCAACTATAGCGCCGTCGTTTTTAAGTTTTTCAATCAAATTGTTGAATGCATTTAAAATGTTTACATTTTTAGTTGATTCAATAATTCCTCTAATAACCGCAATATGTTTTCCTTTAATATCACTGTTTAAATTATTAATATAATTTACCTTTTCCTTATTTGCCGAAGTTGAATCATTATCATCATGTTGAGCTAATAAATCGAGTGCGATAGCACTATCTTTTACACTTCTTGTAAAAAATCCTATGTGATCCATTGAAGGAGCAAATGGAAATAATCCAAATCTAGAAATTAATCCCCATGTAGGTTTTAATCCGACTAATCCAGCGTAACTAGCTGGTTTTCTTACTGAATCACCAGTGTCACTACCTAATGCAAAAGGGACTATTGCATCACTACAAGCAACAGCACTTCCACAACTTGATCCGCCAACAATTCGAGTGTGACTTGGATCATATGGATTATAAGTAACTCCTAAATGGCCACTTGTACCAGTTCCACCCATAGCTAATTCATCTAATGTAGCTTTACCGATTAAAATAGCCCCTGAATCATTTAATAATTTAATTACTGTAGCATCAAATAATGGAACATATCCTTTTAATATATCACTACTTGCATTAGTCTCAAAACCCTTAGTTGAGATATTATCCTTTGCGACGTAAGGTATTCCAAAAAAATAATTATCAACAGGGACCTCTTGTTTAGATAACTCTTCTGCTCTTTTAATAGCTTCGTCCTCAATAATTAATTCAAAAGCGTTATCCTTATTTTCTTTTGCTCTTTTAATAGCTTCTTTTGTCAACTCTAAAGGTGTAACTTCACCTTTTAATAAAGCATTATGAATTTCTTCTATTGTTAAATCTAAATAATTCATTATCCTACCACCTTTGGAAGTTTAATTTGTCCATCTTTTACATTTCCAGCATTCTTTAAAACATCTTCTTTAGCTAAAGGTTTTTCTGGAACATCATCTCTTAAATACGTAACTGTTACATCAAATGGGAATGTCATAGGTTCCGCTTCATCAACACCATCAATTTCACCCATAAGATTAAATTCTTTTTGAATAGCATCAAACTCTTTTAATAAAGTTTCATATTGATCATCTGTCATATCAAAATAGAGTCGATTTGCAGCATCTTTTAAAACTTCTTTATTTACTGTTTTCATTTTCTACTCCTTTGATTCATTATTATCAGCATCTAAATGTGATAAAAACTCATCTTCTGTCATTACTTGTACACCAAGTTTATTTGCTTTATCTAATTTACTACCAGCCTCATCACCTGCAATTACAATATCAGTTGCTTTTGATACAGAGCCAGAAACATGGGCACCTAAATTTTCTAATAAAATTGTAGCTTCTTTTCTACCAAACTTGTTTAATGTTCCTGTTAAAACCACTTTTTTATTAAAGAAATAACTTGATTCATCTACTTTATTTACTCCTAAATAAAGCATATTAATATTATATGATTTTAATTCATTAATCATACTAATATTATGCTCATCCTTAAAATAATTGTATATCGAGCGAGCACTAACTTCTCCAACATCGTTTATTTTTAATAAATCTTCAAGCGATGCATTCATTAGCTTATCTAATGAACCGAATATTCTAGCAAGTGTTCTAGCCATCTTAGCGCCCACTTCTTTAATACCTAATCCAAATAATAATTTTTCTAAACTATTATTTTTACTCTTTTCAATACCCGCTAATAAATTGTCGATTGATTTATGACTCCAGCCATCAATTTCAACAATTTCTTCACGATGATTGCTTAACAAATAGATATCTGGAATTCTTTTTATAAATCCAAGTGCAAAAAATTCTTCACACACTTTATCTCCCATGCCCTCAATGTCCATTGCGTCCTTTGAAGCAAAATGAATTAAGCTTTCAATATTTCTTGAAGGGCATTCTTTATTTAAACAGAAATGCATCGCGTCTACTTTAACTAAATCGCTACCGCAAACTGGACATTTAGAAATCATATTAAATGGTATTTCTGTTCCATCTCTTAATTTAAGGACTGGTGAAACAACTTCAGGAATAATATCGCCAGCTTTTCTTAAAACAACAGTATCTCCAATTTTTAAGTCTTTATCTTTAATAAAATCTTCGTTATGTAAAGTTGCTCTTTGAACTAAACTACCGGCAACTCTAACTGGTTCAAGAACAGCATTTGGTGTTATCTTACCAGTTCTACCTACGGTATAAACTATGTCTAATAATTTCGTTTGAACTTCTTCTGGTGGAAATTTATAAGCAATTGCCCATTTAGGTGTTTTTGCTGTATATCCTAATATGTCATGTTTTTCAAAATTATTTACTTTTAAAACAATTCCATCGATATCATAAGGCAATGAACTTCTCTTCTCAGTATATTCTTTAACATATTGGAGAATTTCATGTATCCCTTTTAAAATTCGTCTCTCTTTATTTGTTTTAAAGCCTAACTCTTGTAATTTTTCTATTGACTCATAATGTGTTTTAATTCCAAATTCTTGCGCATTTTGAAAATAATACCGCCATCCATCAAGCTTCCTTGATTTTGCTACACTTGTATCTAGATTTCTAATAGAACCTGCTGCAGCATTTCTAGCGTTTGCAAATAATGGTTCTCCAGCTTCACTTCTTGCTTTATTTAATGAATTGAAACTTGATTTAGGCATATATATTTCGCCACGAACTTCCACTCTTCCTTTTAAGGGAATTCTTGTTGGAATATCAGGAATTGTTAAAACATTTAATGTTACATCTTCTCCTACTCTTCCATCACCTCTAGTTGCACAATACTTTAGAACACCATCTTCATAAACTAAGCTCATTGCAAGTCCATCAATTTTCATCTCACCAACAAATTCAAGATTTGGATCACCTAATTCATTAGTGACTTTTGTAACCCATTCAACGAGTTCTTCTTCATTAAAAACATCAGATAAAGATAACATTTGTTCTTTATGTGTTATCTTAGTAAATCCTTTTAATACTTGTCCGATAATTCTTTGCGTTGGACTTGTTGGTGTGATTAGAGATGGAAATTCATTTTCGAGTCGTTCTAATTCTTCCATCTTTTGATCATAAACAGCATCACTTACACTGGG
>CAUWDL010000100.1:0-3863 GCA_963557285.1 uncultured Bacilli bacterium
ATGAAATTATCAATATTGATTGTGCTCTTTCTAGATTCTTTTGGAGCTTCTATTTTTTCACAAACATCTTTAGTCGCATTATATGAAAAGCCATCACTAGAAGTTATTATTACCTTGCAACCATTCATTCTAGTGATTCTTCCTTTAATGCCTAATTGTTTAATTTCAACATAGTCGTCAATAGTGATATCTTCATTCTTCTTTTTCCTAACGTTTATTTTATCAAGCTTTGCTTCCGCTTTTTTTAAGTCTCTACTCTTAACAAATTCATTATATATATTATTTATTTCATTATATTTATCGTTAAGATAATTATCGAATTTATCAATTTTTTGACTTTTAATTTTGTTTTCTTTTTCCTTTAATTCTTTATCTCTTTTGTTTAAATCATCTCTAAGATTTGATAACGATTCTTGTCTCTTTTTAAGCTTTTCTTCTTTTTGCAATAAGTACCTTTCTTTCTCATCAATTTTTGCAATCTTTTTATCGCTATCACTTTCAAAACTTTCATTATAAATTTTCTTAGCATCTTCAATAATTGATTGATCTAAGCCGAATTTTTTACTTATCAAAAATCCATAGCTTTTTCCACTAACGCCAAGCAAGATTTTAAATGTAGGTGTTACTGTCTTTTCGTTGAATAAAAACGAAGCGTTCATTACCTTACTATTAGAAAATCCAAACTTTTTAAGCAATGGATAATGTGATGAAATCAATGAAATTGTGTGCTTATTAATTAAAAATTTAGCTATAGCAACAGAAAGTGACTCACCTTCTTTAGGATCTGTTCCGTTGCATAGTTCATCTATAACTACTAAATCTTTACTAGAAACATACTTAAACATTACTGATAAATTACTAATATGTCCACTAAATGTTGATAAATTACTTTCTAAAGATTGAGCATCACCAATTTCAGCAAAAATTTTATCAAAAACAGCTACGTTACTATCTTGGCTAGCAGGAATAGGTAAACCCAATTTAACCATATAGCAAAGTGTTGCTACTGTTTTTAAAGCGATTGTTTTTCCACCAGCATTTGGACCACTAATAATCATTAAAGTCTTTTCATCACCAAGTTTAAAATCATTAGGGACGCAGATATTTTTGTCAATTAATGGATGTCTAGCGTTTAGTAATTCTAATTTAAAACTTTTGTTTATTTGAGGTATAAAAGCATCAATTTCATGGCTATATTTCACCTTGCATAAAATGAAGTCTAACTGACTTGTTATGTCGTTATTTTTAATTAATTGTTCGCTTCTAGCAATAATTAAATTAGTTAAATCAATCAATATTTTTGATACTTCATCTTTCTCTTTAAGCTGATAAATATATAATTCATTTTCTAACGCTAAAACTTCTTTTGGCTCTATAAAAGTTGTTTGGCCACTGTCACTTATATCTTGCACAATTCCATCTATACTAGCTTTATAGCTAGAATTAATAGGTATTGCGAAGCGTCCATTTCTTATTACATAGTTATCACCGTTTAGTTTATCACTATATTTAGAAATAAGTTTATCTAATGTAACATGTATATCTTTGTTTAATTGTGCAATTTTTCTTCTTATACTTGCTAATTCAGTAGATGCATTATCTTTAACAGTGTTGTCAGTTGAAATCGTTGATACTATTTTTCCATATAATAATTCATCAGCCTTTAAGCCAAAAAATAATTGATTTAAAAATTTTAAATCATAATCTACTTGCATTGAATACTTTATAATCTCTGCAGTGTTTTGAATTTCACTTTTTATGAGATTTAATTTTAGTTCATCAAATATATTGCCTTTCTTAGCGTTTTGAATTTCCTCATACATATTCAATTCGCTTCTAATTGGTAAGTCACCATATCTGTCGACTAAATCAATCATTTCGCGCAATTTATTGTATTCTTTTAAAATAAATTCATAGTCTGAACTAGGTTTAATTTGTTTTACTTCTTCAATTGCTAATTTCGTTCTTGCATATTTCGCTATAGCATCTCTTATTTTATTAATTTCTAACGTATTTTCGATATTTTTCATAATATAATTTTAACATTTTTTGCAATGGTTATGGTATAATTAAGTCAATGATAACAATAAAAGTTACAAAAGAAACATTATATGAAATAGAAAAAAAGTATTCTGATTTTATTATTGAACGTAACGTTGGTTATATACTTTTTGTAATAAAAACTGGGCAAAATATAATTACAGCCTACAACAATAAGAAGCAAACAAATTTTAAAATAACAATTCAAGGCGATAATGCTTTTGAATTAGCTAAGCTTTATAGCACTTCCCCTGATTTGCTACCAAAAAAGAAAAACAGCAATGATGATAACATTCAATATATTGATGTAGACCAGCAAATTGGTAGTGATGAGGTTGGCACAGGCGATTTTTTCGGTCCAATTGTTGTTTGTGCTGCTTATATAGACCATGATTCAATGAAAATAATTGAAGAATACGGAATTACAGATTCAAAAAAACTAACTGATAAGAAGATTTGTGAAATAGTTCCGCTACTTTTAAAAAAAGTTCATTTTGTTTGTAAAATAATAAACAATACAAATTATAACTCGTTGACTGCACGAGGCTTTAATATGAACAAAATTAAGTCAATGACTCACAACTATGTTTTATTAAAACTACATGAGCGTTGTCCTTACGTTAAAAACGTTTATATGGATCAGTTTACTCCAGAAGACAAGTATTATGCATACCTAAGCGGTATTAGTAACATACAACGTAATATTATATTTAGAGAAAAAGGCGAAATGTATTTTCCAAGTGTTGCTCTAGCTAGTTGTATTGCAAGATATGCTTTTTTACATGAAATGGAATTTTTATCTAATAAATATGGTATGAAAATTCCGCTTGGCGCAGGTCCTCATGTAAACGAATTTGCAAAAAAATTCATAAAAAAATTCGGCATCGCCGAATTTAATAAAATAACTAAAAAGAATTTTAAAAATTATCAAGAAGTTACAGAATTAAATATTTTAGATTAATTGTCTAATTTGCTTAATACTTCTTTAAAATATTCTGGGATGTCACATATAAGTGTCATCTCTTTTTTTAATATCGGATGATAAAACGTCAATCTATAAGCGTGTAATAATTGTCCTTCATTAAATAAATAAGTACTTCCGCCATATAACTTATCGCCAACAATAGGGTGTTTAATAGAAGACATATGCACCCTAATTTGATGAGTTCTTCCTGTTTCTAGTGTACAGTCTATCAATGTATATTTTTCATAGCGCTTCAAGACTTTAAAATGAGTAATTGCTTCTTTTCCAGTTTGATTATTTATAGACATCTTCAATCTATTAGATGGATCTCTGCCTATTTTTCCTACGATTTTGCCGTCATTACAATCTAAATTTCCATCAACTAGTGCAATATATTCTCTATGCATAGAATGATCTTTTAATTGTTTAGCAATTTCATTATGCACATAATCGTTTTTACAAATAAGTAATAAGCCGCTTGTGTCTTTATCTATTCTATGAACAATACCAACTCTATTCATTCCATTAATAGTAGACAATTGCTTTTGATTATAGATTAAAGCGTTTACCAATGTATCATCATGATGGCCATCACCTGGATGTACTACAAGTCCTTTAGGCTTGTTAATCACAAGAATATCATCATCTTCATAGACAACATCTAGTTTTAATTCATATGGTGCTAAATCCATATTAGTATCTTTTTGAGCCAATGTAATTGAAACAACATCTCCTTGTTTTACTTTATAAGAAGGAGAAACTTGACTTCCATTTACAAGCACCTCGCCATTTTTGATAAGATTCGAATAATAGGATCTCGAATATTTTTTATCAAAAAGCGTTAAGGCTTTATCAAGCC
>CAUWDL010000101.1:0-3854 GCA_963557285.1 uncultured Bacilli bacterium
ATAGCTTTGCTAATTTCACTTAATAGTATAACACCTTATTTTAGCGATTGTGATAAAAAAGATATAACCGTTTTGAAAAACGAAGAAAATTTATTGTGTTTAGAATGCAATGACATTAGTAAAATTGATGATGAATATATAGATTATTTTAAATTATCTAATCAATTTTTAGAAGAGAGTGAGGCAGTTATTATTCAGGATGAATATATTTCATTTAATGATGAAAGAAAATTAGAAAGTGAAAACAATTCGTTACACCCTAGCGGAAAAATGAGATTCATAACGAAAGCATATTCTTATGGGTTTACTGATGGTCATATAATCTATCACATTGAAACTACGATAGAACAATACTCTAGTTTTGAAAATAGATATACTGATCAATTTGTTATTAGACATGGCGATAATGCTATAACATTAACAGATAATTCTATAATTACACATGGGAAGAAACGAGTATTTAAGTCAAAAGATGAACATATAGCAGTTAAAGAGTTTGATTTAAATTCTACATATGCAGAATGTGCAACAGGCATAGTTTATGATGTCCCATATGATAAAATATCTGAAAATTCGAAAAATGAATATGAAATTACTGGTGATTATTATGTTGTAGCGACTGATTATACAGCAGTACAGCCTGTATTAATTAATAATCATAAAAAGTTAATTGATTCATTTAGTTTAGAAATAGGCAAAGTAGGAATATCAATAGATTTGCCTGATCGATCAAAAGCATATTATGGAACGCCGCTTAATTTAAAAGGATTTAATGACAGAATTACGAGTAGAGTACATGTAGTTACGCCATCTATGCGGAATTTTGAAGAAAGATATTATTTTGAAAATGAAGGGATAAGACACACGGAGTTAGTTCTTGATGATTTTATTATAAATACTTCTAGATTGAGATGCGGCTTTATTAAAAATAAAGTTATTAATTTATCTCCAAATAGAAAAAATGCTGGAGATGCTTACCTAGAACTAAAATTTAATAAGCCGATTTATTTATTTGGAACTAGTATCTCATTATGGTCCATTACAGAGAGCATGTATAATCGGAATGGAGATTATTTAAATATAGAGATAATGGATTCAAGTAATTCGCGGTATTTATACAAAGACATTCAATTCGACGATTTATCTAAAGATTTAGAAGATCAAGATTATTATGAGTTTAATTTTTACACCGGCATTTATGGCATAAGATTCAATGCTCATAAAGAACATCCTGATTCAATAAATTCTAACAAAGGTAGAATTTCATTTGGCGATATGAAATTTAATACGGTTGATTTAATATGAAAAAGAATAATATTTTAAATTCCATCATTTTTATATCGTTTATTTCTATGACCATTACTAGCTGTGGTGGTGAATATATTAGATGTAAACATATTATAATACCGGGTTATAAAGAAGACACTTTTAATGATGGAGAAGTTCAAAACTTGGAACTTTATAGATACTGTTCAAAGACATCTAATAATCGTATATTACTAAATAATAGAGTAGGATATGAAAATGTTAAGAGAGATTATCCTATTAGATACTATGATAGAAATAATGAACAATTTGAAGAATATTTATTTGATAAATATATTGGAAAAGCTCAAATATTCAGCGAGTTATATTTAAATAAGAGCACAAGAGAAGTCCTAATAAACTATAAGGCTTGCGAATGTGAATCTTATGATGATAATTCATCTTTAGAACAAAATAAACTCGCTTTTGAAGAACTAATCAATAGCAATTTCTATTATTTTAATAGTAATAATTATGAATATGCCGGAGGCACTAGTTACTATTATAAAATTGTTGATACTGTTGACTTTAAAGGAACTGATCATACAGAAATAATAAGTATTTCAAAAGATGATGAATATTATTATGTATTATATTAAAAAATCACTTAGTTTAGTCTAAGTGATTTTTTAAAATTGATGAAATGAATGTTAATTATTTTTCTTTTTCTTTTTACTCTTTTTAACTTCTTTAGCAACTTTGTTTACTTTATTTTCTAGATATTTAACTTTTTTTCTATTCTTTTTCTTTCTAAGCCATACGATTAATAAAATAATTAGAATTAGTACAATTATTCCAATTACGCCAAGAATTATCGCTTGTGTTTTTGAAATTTCTAAAGTTATTTCTAAAGCATTACTTGAAGTAATATATCTATTGTTATATTTAACTTTAGCTTTAAGCTCCATCTTTCCAACGCCTAGAAACATGTAGTCGCTAGTCATTTTTTGATCGCCTGAATATAACTCAAATTCTACGTTTTCTACTGGTTCACCATTAACGTTAAAATTTATAGAAATTCCAGTTGGATCGAAATGTTCAAACCAATAGTATTTATTTTTTAGGCCTTCACCAGCTACAATCTCTAATGAATATTTATTTGTGTCTTCTATACCTGCATTTTCTACTGTTTGATAATTATCAAATGTAATGCCTGATCCATCTTGTGCAATATAATTCGGATCAAAACAAGCTTCAACCCATGAAGGATAATCTACAAAAGGATTTCTATTAAATTGAACTGCGTTATAGACAAGATTGTTTCTATGAACTTCATATTTATCAACTGGATCAATAATGTTCCATTCTAATAAATCAGATAATTCGCCATAAGCAGCAGGAGTGTCTTTTGTTTCCTCTGGGCTGATTGTTCCTTTATCGTTTGATACGTTATCTTTAATTGTTAGGGCTGGCGTTTTGTCGACACTATCGAGTTCTTCGTAATTATGATAGCGAGCAGCCATATAAAAAATAGAACGAGCAATATTACCTTTATCGTGGTCTAATGGTTCAAAAACCTTAATGCCATCTTTATTATTTCCTTTATAGCCGATAACATCATTTGTTAATGAACTTCGTATTTCACTATCTTTATTTTTTTCTACAACGTTTCCATAAGGAAAATTTTTGTGTCCAACTGAATTACCGATATGTTCGCCTATATGAAGATTTTGAACATCGCATCCAGCTGTGCAATTTTGAAAGTATCCAACATCGTCGTGATTATTAAAACCAAAACTTTTTGGAAATACGTGTTCTCTATCGAATGAGCCTTTAGAAGATTCGAATGTGCTAGTATGCTCATTTCCATCAGTATCAAGATATTTAAATGTGCCTTTATTTATACTATCGTCAATATAAATTGGAGAAGTGCAATATAAGGAGTTTATCCAAATATCGGTTTTATGATAATTGCCACTTAATTCGTCTTCTTGAAGTGGAGATAAATCATAATTACGTTCATAAAGGTAATATCCATCCCAATCCTTAGAAGTTTTGTTACCAGATTCGTATTTTAATTTTACTTGGCCTTGCTTAAGAATATTTTGTAATTTATCTAATAAAGCGTCGCCTTTATCGCCGACATTAATTCCTGAATAATAAGATTTTGCTTCCTCTTCGGTCATATCGTGATAGATACTATTAACAGGAATATCTTTTAATGAATTGTCGTTTTTTTGATTTATAATTCCGCCAGTTGTAATAGCGCCAATAATAGTAAAAATTAATAAAGATTTCATATTAATATTTTAATGCTTATTTAAATAAAAAGCACAAAAAATACGCAAAAATCTATTTTTTTAAGTTTGGATTTGAAATTTAATATATTTTTTTCATTTTTATATTCGTTTTGATAGAATTAAAATTTTTCTTTTTGTATCATTTACAAAAGAGGTTATTAGAATGAGAAGAAAACTATTATGCACGTTTGCTTTGCTATTAAGCACGACTTTTGTAGCTTCATGCGGTCAAGAGCAAAACAACAATCAAAACGGTAATGTTGAAGTTACAAAATATTCAATACAATTTATGGTTGACGGAAAAGAGTA
>CAUWDL010000102.1:0-3814 GCA_963557285.1 uncultured Bacilli bacterium
TCCAATATACAAAGTGCATGAAATAGCAACAATAAAAATAATAGAAATAAATTGCTTTATATTTCTCCATATATCACGAAAGCATTTTTTTATTAAAACCCTTGCAAATCTCATATATTACCACTTAATATCTTCAACTTTTAATGGATTTTTGATAATTAAATTGCTTGCTACTTTGCCATCTTGTATCTCAATAATTCTATCAGCACAAACCGTTAAAGCTTTGTTATGTGTAACAACTATAACTGTTTTATGTTCCTCTTTTGCAACTTTATAAAGAAGTTTTAAAATTTGAGCGCCTGTCTTGCTATCTAATGCACCTGTAGGTTCATCACATAGCAATAAAGTAGGATTTTTAACTAGAGCACGAGCAATTGCAACACGTTGTTGTTCTCCACCTGATAGTTGAGATGGAAAATTTTTAGTTCGTTCAGCTAATCCAACTAATTCAAGCATCTTCATAGAATCGTAATGTTTATCAACTAAAGAAGCTGCTATAGAGACATTTTCAAACGCAGTTAAAGACGGCATTAAATTGTAAAATTGAAAAACAAAACCGATTTCAGTTCGTCTAAATTTGGCGAGATCCTTTTCAGTCATATTTGTTACATTTTTTCCATCAAGTATATAATCACCACTTGTTGCTTTATCCATTCCTCCAAGAATGTTTAGTAATGTCGATTTACCAGCGCCGCTAGGACCTAATATAAAAACTAGCTCACCTTTTTTGATGGAAAAATTTGCATTTGTTAGAGCTTTAACTTCTGCTTCTCCTTTTTTTGCGTTTCCATAAACCTTACATAGATTTTTAACTACGAGTTGTCTATTTTCATCCATATACAATTCTCACTCTTGATTAGAATAAAGGTACTAAGACTCTTAATAAAGACCAATAGATTCTTTTATATAAAGGCATATTTAAATATTTAGTTGCACTTTGTGATGTGCCCTCCGCAATCATTTCATCAAAGTCCTCTTTCATACCTTTTATTGCTGAAGATTTAGCAATAAAAACACAATTTTCAAATTGAAGATACATACTTCTCAAATCCAAATTACAAGTTCCTGTCATTGCTAATTCATCATCGACAGTAATCATTTTTGTGTGGTTAAAACCTGGCGTATATTCATATATTTTTACACCATTTGATAAGAGTTTTGCATAATAACTTCTAGTAGCGCTAAATACTACTTTTTTATCAGGTATTCCTGGTGTAATAATACGAACATCAACTCCACTTTTAGCTGCATTAATCAAAGCAGTTAGAATTTCATTATCTGGAATTAAATAAGGAGTAGATATATAGCAATATTGCTTTGCTCTATTAATTAACGAAAGATAAACATCTCTACATGTATTTTCACCATCAAAAGGTGTTTCTCCAAATGGCTGATAGTAACCATCATTTTTTATTATAATCTCTGGATGCAATTCTTTATTGCACTCAAAATGATAATCTTTAGGATTATCATCGTTTTTAAAGTTATTATTTAAAGCCCAAGAAGTTAAAAATGTATTAGTTAATCCGTTGACACCTTCACCTTTTAGCATAATTATATTGTCTTTCCACTTGCCGAATCTTACAACTTTATTGATATATTCATCAGCAAGATTACATCCACCAGTAAATCCAACACATCCATCAATTACCAAGATTTTTCTATGATCTCTACTATTTTGTCGAATATCAACAAAAGGTCTAACTTTATTAAAAACAAAGCATTTGATGCCATCTTCTCTGACTTTTTTATAAAACTTAGAATCTACTTTTGTAACAGCTCCAAAATCATCATATATAAATCTTACATCAACACCTTCTTTTACTTTTTCTTTTAAAATGTCATAAATAGTATCAAAAAATTCACCACGTTCAATGATAAAATATTCGATAAAAATAAATTTCTTCGCTTTTTTTAATTCTTCTACCATTTTTGGAAAGCCAAGTTCACCGAATTTAAAATATTCACATGTTGTATTTTGATATACACCACTAAAAGCACTTCTATAAATGTATCGAGAAATAAAATAAGCATCCTGGCTTTCAGACTTTAACTTATCTAGTGTATTTCTTGTATCATCAGCACCCTTCATAAGTTGAATATTAATTTTGTTTATTCTTCTTCTTTTTAATCTTCCAGTTGTTACCTTTTGAGCGAACAAAATGTATAAAAAAGCGCCAGCATATGGTAAGCAAAGCAAAACAGTTAACCAACTGACTTTAAAATCAACTGATACTTCACTATTAGCGATAAAAATTCCGCAAGTTAAATCAAGTACAATTAAAATAATTAAAGATATATAAAATGATGTTGTAAACGCAACACCTGCCGCAACTAGAGTTAAAGGCACAACAACTAATAAAGTGCCTAAAAAGAATGCTAGACCGCAAATGAATAATCTAGTTCCTGAAACTTTCTTTTTTGTTTTTGTTATAGGTTTTTCTTTCTTTGACATGATTTATATATTATATCAATTAATTTGAATAATTTATTAAATAAAGAATAAAAATAGTGTTTGAACCTTAATTAGAGTTTAAAAATATTTTTTAGTGTACTTCATTACTATTTCTTCACCATATATTTCAAAAAGATTAATTAAATCACCACCATAGATTGCAATATTTTTATGGTAAAAATTCTTTTTTATCCATGATTTACCATAAAAAACCATTGCTAATTAAGCAACGGTCTCAAGTTTTTAAAGTATCTTATAAAATTCCTCAAACGAATCAACAATAGGTGCATTTACTTTTTTTAATACTTTTTTTGAATTATGTCCTTTTGAATATAGAATTGGGATGAGTCCTAATTCCACAGCAACTTCATAATCATGTATTGTATCACCAATCATTATTGATTCATTTGGATTAATACAATTATCTTTTATAAATTGTTTGCCGTATTCAATTTTACCATGAGCTGCAATATTTTTACTTGCTGCTAACCCATCAAAATAATCAAATATTTTTAAATCTTTTAATTGCTTAATTAAAAGATTTTCTTCTGATGCTGACAAAATATATAGCTTATATCCATCACTTTTTAATTTTTTTAATATTTCTACGACGCCAGGATTTAATGAAGTTTCTTCTTTTTCTCTTGCGTTATAATTACTAATAAAAAAATTTGATAATTTAGCATAGTTTTCATCGCTCACATCAAATCCAACTAATTTATAATAATTTCTTACAGGAAATGAAAAATTATCTAAATAAAAATCTTTTGTAACTTTATTTAAACCTTCTTTAATTAACATATCTTCTTCAATATCAAAGCAAAGATCAGTGTCGTTCAATAAAGTTCCATTAAAATCAAAAAATATATTTTTAATCATTATCTAGATCCTAACGCTTTTTCAATATCATCAATTTCTTTAATAATAGAACCGCTTAAGCAATAGCTTCCGTCGTCAGTAACTAATATATCATCTTCAATTCGTACACCTATTCCTAATTCTTTAAAATAAAGACCAGGTTCGTCTGTGATGACATTACCAGGAACTAATGGCATTTCACGATCAGATGGGTCGTGGCAATCTAAACCTAAATGGTGTCCAATAGAATGGAAATAATATTTTCTAATTTCGGATTCATTGCTAATTAATCCAGCTTTTACACATTCTTTAGCCATGAAGCTCGTCGCAATATTGTTTAATTCTCTTAAAGTAATTCCTGGCTTAATAGTGTCAATGATAAGCTTGTTGCAATCAAGAACAATAGAATAAATTTTCTTTTGTAATTCAGTAAACTTTCCATTAGCTGGATATGTTCTAGAAATATCACCACAATATAAATTGTTTTCACATCCTAAATCA
>CAUWDL010000103.1:0-3744 GCA_963557285.1 uncultured Bacilli bacterium
TGTTTTTTCAACATCACCGTGAATTTCGTCTAGATGGATAAATCCTTCATGGCCATCAGTTTTACTTGGAATCATATCTCTTGGAAGTAAATTATTAAACTCCATTGCAAGTAAAACTGAATTAACCATCAAATCTTTGGCCATACCAGGATGTACTCCAACACCTTCGATTTCTACGATAGCACTAGCTGCATTAAAATTTTCAAAATTTGCTTCATATATTGATTCGCCATCAAGTGTGAAAGCAATGTCTGCTTTCATCTTAGATGGCTCAAAATGTAAAGCCCCTTGACCTATTTCTTCATCAGGAGTAAACGAAATCGCTAAATTGTATGAAAATTCTTCTTTATGTGAAACATAATATTTAAGAAACTCAAAAATAATAGCGATACCAGCTTTATCATCGCCGCCTAATAAATGTTCGCCATCAGTAACTAAAAGATCTTCGCCAATTACAGTTTTTAAAACTGGAAAATCAATTGTGCTCATTGAATATGTATCATTTAATTTGATAGTTGAACCATCATAATTTTTAATCAATGTTGGATTTTTAATTCCACCAGCAATAGTTGGAGCGGTATCCATATGGGCAATTAAGCCTAATGTTTTGTCTTTAGAATTATTAATATGAGCATATACAACCCCATATTCATCTTTATAAGCATCTCCTGCTCCACATTCCTTTAAGTCAGCAACAAGAATGTCTGCAAATGATAATTGTGTAGATGTACTTGGATATGTTGTGCTATTAGGATCACTTACAGTATCATAAGCAATATATTTTTTAAATCTTTCTAATAAATCCATAAAATTCTCCTTACAAATATAATGAATAAAATTGAACTTTTATATTTTCGATTTTTATATTTAAATCTATCAAACTCGAATCAGTATATTCAATTTTTAACTCATAATTTTTATCAGTATCATCAAATTTTAATTTTTTAATATAATTATTCGAATTTGGAATATAAGCTATTTTTTGAGAAATCAGTTGTTCATTCTTATACAAATTAAGAACAGAGTTAGTAAAAGCTTGTTCATCACAATTAATTTCAAAACTAACGTCGATATAATAATCATTAGCTAGAAAATTAGTATTGTCTTCTTTTAATTTATCCAAGTTAATTAAATATCCATCATTTATCTTTTCAAAAATATCAGAATTCTTAATTGTATATGTTGTATCATCCTCGCTAAAGCTTACAATATTATTTTCATTTTTGTAAATATCATAATTGTTTTTAATGAGTCTATAATCTGGTGTAGTAAAATAAATTGTAACAACAACACAAATTGATGCGATAATAGACAAACATCCAAGAACAACCATCGATATTTTTGCTATTTTTTTATTATTTACAACACTTCTCATAACAAAATTATAGTATAAATATACATGACATTAAACTTATATTAAACCAAACTATTTAATACAAAAATTACAACAACGCAACCGATTATTAAAAGTAGCATTGCTAAAATGAAATATTTTAATTTAGTATGCTTTTTGCCTTTTTCAATTTTAGGCTCTATTTGTTCCGCAATTTTATCTAATTGTTCATTTAACAATAGCTCTTTTTCTTCACCGTTTTGAGGTTCTTTACTCTCTATTTTTTTCTCTTCTTCTTCCATTATTTCGCCTCCTCTAAAAGTTCATTATCCATATCTATATTATTGTCTTTATGTCTTTTATTAAATTTAAATTTATGTGTTTCTAGCAATGCTCCTTGTACATTAAAACGTAGCGAAACATCAAGTGCAATCAAGATGATAATTATGTGAACAAAGCTCGTTAAAAATCCTGTTAACATTCTAACTACTAAAATTAATGTATAATCATATCCTAAAACAGTAGATTGAACCAATGAGCCAATAGGAATTTTAAACGCAAAATAAGTTATGTAAACACTACTCGCAATTAAATAAGAATTATAATATTTATTAAATTTTCTTTCTTTAAATCTTCTTTTTATGTAAATAGTGCCAAATAAAAACGCAATAGATAGTGCAAGAATTGTACTAGATAAAGACCATTTAATCCATGGATATAATTCATATGCTTTTTTTCCTGATTCACTATAAATTACATCGTTGCAAGCCATAAACGAAATAACAAAAATATTAAGTGCAATTAAAATAATTGAAAGTACGAATGGAAATTTTGTTTCTACTTTTGTTATATTTATAAATTTGTATATAAGATATGGCATTAGTCCAGTTAAAGATGCGGCAATTGTAAATAGCGGATTAAAAGGTCCGATTGGATACAATAAAGCGCCCAAAACATCAACCGCTGTACCAACAATGAATCCATAAATTGGTCCTAAATAAAAACTCGCAAACATAACAATTGATGGAGCAAAACTAATTTTTAAAAAAGGTAGACCAAATAAATAGTTAATCGACAAAAATCGAGATAAAATTACTCCTAAAGCAATAAATAAAGCGCTAAATGAGATTTTATACAATGCATTCATCTTTCTCATTTATTAATCTCTTTTCATCGCTTTAGCCATATCACGCTTATCATCACGCTCTTTAATCGCTTCGCGTTTATCGAAGTCTTTTTTTCCTTTTGCTAGTGCGATTTCTAATTTAGCTTTTCCTTTTTTTAAATATAATTTTGTAGGTACAACAGTATAGCCATCTTTAATTGTTTTTTGTTGATATTTTAATATCTCATGCTTATTTAAAAGAAGTTTTCTCGTCCTTAAAGGGTCATGATTAAAAATATTACCTTTATCATATTCGCTTATATTCATATTAATGATATAAGCTTCATTATTCTTAAAAGTAATATAAGAGTCATTAATTGAAACTTTTCTTTCTTTAATAGACTTAATTTCTGTTCCAGTTAAAACTAAACCAGCTTCTAAAAAATCGCTCAAAAAATAATTAAATGACGCTTTTTTATTTAAAACAATAACTTTAATGCCTGCATTTTCCATCTATGAAATTATAATGAATTTTTAGAAAATATTCACGTATTTAAAAATAAAAAGTTAAAAATATTTATAAAAAATTATAGAAATCTATAACTTACTAGCAAGTAGCTAATACAACATTAATTATCACTTTTACTTCTAAGTTTGCACATATGATAAACATCAATCATTCTATCAATTGCGTTTGGCGAAGTTAAATCTAATGGCGTACTTAATCTACTATCAATCATTTCTCTTGTTATACCTGCTGGCATCTTTTCAGATTTAAAGGCAGCATCTAGACCTAATTTCATCATTTTTTGTTTTAATGGAGACATTTTAGAAACATCTAAGCCACCAGGTAATAAATAAAGTCTTACATGATAAAAATCTAGCCCATTAGCAGTTATAACATTTTCCTTCTTTTCTTGATCACATGGTTGTAATCCTGTGCAAAAAATAAAAACATTTTTATTTTCCATTAAATTACAATGCTTTAAAAATTTGTCTAGTCCTTCAATAACATTATTTTTTAACGGACCACCATAAAAAATAAAATCAGCTTTTTTTATTTGATCTTTTTTTAATTTTGAAATTTCAACAACGTCACATGGAAGTACCCTTCTTTCAATCATATCAACGTATTTTTTGGTAAATCCAGTATTTGATTTATAGACAATTAAATTACTCATTCTTTTATTATATACTAATTTTATTAATAACAATGTAGTTTATTTATTAAAATAAAATGATAAAATTAAAAATATGAAAATAAATAAAAAAGAAACATTAATAAAGAATTTTATAGAGACTAAAG
>CAUWDL010000104.1:0-3743 GCA_963557285.1 uncultured Bacilli bacterium
CGATTTTTGCATTGATGTTACTAACTGTATCTAATTTAACTAGATTTGACCATTTCTGAGCGTTAATTAATGTATCTGAAAAAGTTGGTTCATCCTTAAAAGGAGGAATCTCACCATTATATTCACTTCTAGGATATTGAATGAGGATTCCTGGAGTGTAGTATAGTAATTTAAAGTTTTTTAAATAGCCTGTTGATGGGACCATACGTCCGTACATATAATTGAAATAATCGCCACATTTATAAAAATGTACTGTCTTTTCTGGTCTGTACTTTAAAATGGCTTCCTTATCATATAATTTGAAATCGTTATAGATTTTTCTAGCTTCATCATTACTTTTAATTAGTCTTTCAAATTTTATGTCTTCAGAGACAAGTTTATTCATTCTATCTTCAATTCTTTTAGCCATTTTTGGAGTTACAAAAAGGCTTCGATTATTGTCATCAGAAGAAATTAATTGTGCATAAATTGAACGTGATACGCTATAAGTCATTTTGAATTTAATTCCAGGATATTCGATATTACTTGCCATTGCGAATAAATATCTAATACCTTTTTCATAAATTCCCATTGCATCATGATCTTTTAGTGTCAAAAATGAAATATTTGAATCGTAATAAACATCATAATCTAATTCACGTATTCTACCGTTAACATTAGCACAAATTATGTCTTTGTTATTATTCGTCAAATCTAATAATTTTACCTTTTTAGAGTATGATTTAGTAACTCCGTCGATAGTAATTGTAAAATCCATATTATATTTTTACCCTCGCAAACTGTTAATATTTTATCATGAATTATAGTTAATCAAAATACCATTTTCTATATTTAGTATAATTTGCAATGTATTAAGAATTTTATTGAATTTATTCTAAACTTAAAAATAAGTACAATAATAAATATTATTTATTATTTAATTTAAATAGTTGTAAAAACTGCTATAATTGTATTTATGGACGGATGGAATAATTTTTGGCAATCAATTTGGGATGGAATACAAAAGGCTTTTAAATCTTTAGGGGAATTTTGGTTAGGCTCCCAAGAAGGTTCAACACCATTTATAGCTAACTTTCTATTAGCTATTATTGTGTTGGTTCTTGGAGTTTTTCTAATTAAATTAATCTTAAGAATTTTAAAAAAGATATTTAAAATTGATAAAAAAATTATAAAAGAACAAACCGTAAAAAACTTTGTAATTAACACTATTAAAGTAGTTTTATATGTTGCTTTATTCTTTTTAATTCTTGCTATATTACGAGTGGATTTGAGCGGTGTCGCACAAATATTCTCCAGTGCAATTCTTGCTGTAGGTCTTGCTTTACAAGACGTTATTTCTAATTTTGCTAGTGGAATTATTATTTTAACAAGCAAACCATTTATTATTGGAGATTATGTTAATATTGGTAATGGCAAGTGCGAAGGAACTATTGTAAATGTTAAATTTTTAGTTACATGTATTGAAACAGTAGATAAGCAATTGGTTACTATTCCTAATAAATCGATAACTGGCGATGTTATCATGAATTATACTAGAAATCCATTAAGAAGATTAAAGATTGATATTGGCGTAGATTATTCTACAAATATTGAAAAAGCAAAAGAAGTTCTTACAAATGTAGCAGTTTCAGATAATAGAGTATTAGAAAATCCTGCACCAGTTACGTATATTGTTGGTTTTGGTGCTAGTTCGATAGATTTGTCACTTAGGTGTTATGTTCCAAATGAAATATATTGGAATGTTTTGTTTGATTTAAATGAAAAGATTTTACTAGCATTTAATGAAAATAATATTAGCATACCATTTAATAGATTGGTTGTCTCATCACTTAATAATGCAAATCTAGTTATTGAAGGAGCGAATAAAAAAGAATGAAAAAAATATTTTCAACAAACAAAGGAACGGCGCTAGTTTATATATTTTTTTCATTGCTAGCTGTTTTAATTTCATGTTTATCTTTGCTATCGGATAACCAATTTAATTATTATCCTATTGTTGTAACTGCTATTAGCTTTGTATTTGGTGGATTTTATTTAATAGCTTCTCTTTTTAGTATGACAAAAAAAGTTCAATTATCACAAAGTAAAGGTGTTAACATAATGACTATGATGGGCAGCAATTTTTTGAGATTTTCAATTCTTATAATTTCTGTAGTTGTTTGCTTTTTATTTATTTATTTTGGACCACGTACTGGCGAAATTGAGAAGTGGGTTTATTTTTTGATTTTAATTTGTGGATTACCGATGCCAATTAATATATTACTTTTTTATATAAGAGGTAAGTATGCTGAATAATGTCACTTTAAGCGAAGCGAATAACATATTTGATGGATTTTTAAGCACAAAATTTGATGATATTTTTGTGCCTGAAGTTGTTTCATCAATAATAATTATGCTGATTATTGCAATTATTTGTATAATCGTTTTTTTTAAAGCAAAAAAAAGCACTTAAAGACCCTCTTAAAGAACAAAAAGGCATTTTATTCGCTTTTACATGGTTTGTTGAACGGATTGAAAAATCTACCGTTTCTATTATGGGTGAAAGAAATCGTTCATTTGCTGGTATTGCCGTTGGCATCTCCATGTATCTATTTTTGTCATTTATTTGGGGACTTACAGGATTTCAATCCCCAGTAACTTATTTTGGTGTTACACTTTCTCTTGCATTGGTAACTTTTGTCATGATTCATTTTACAGCTGTAAAAGAAAATCATTGGAGTTACTTTAAAAGATTTATAGATCCATTTCCTGTATTTTTACCTATTAATTTATTGACTATGTGGGCTCCGCTGCTATCATTATCTTTACGTATGTTTGGAAATGCATTGAGCGGATTCTGCATTATGTCTATTGTTTATTTTGGATTAGAGAATGTTTCTGATCTAATATTTGGCAGTGCTTTTATTGGAAACTATTGGGCTAATGCTCTTGGAGCTACTGTTAGTGGTGCGAGTGGACCTGCTGGAATATTTATTGCACCAATTGTAACACCTATTTTCCATATGTATTTTGATTTATTTAGTGGATTTATTCAAACTACTGTATTTACTATGTTAACAATGATTTTTGTTCTTCAAGAGCAAAATGAAGAACCAAGTCAAGTTATAGAACAAAGATTAACTCAAACGGCTTAGAGGAGGAGAAATATGATTACTTTAGTTAGTACTTTAGCAGCTGATTTTGCTTATATCGGTATCGGATTAATGGGCATAGGCTTAGGAGCAAGCGGTATAGGTGAAGGCTATGTTTGTGGAAAGACCGTTGAAGCTATGGGAAGAAACCCAGAAATGTATTCTAAACTAAGAACTTCAATGATTTTAGGTTGTGCACTTACTGAAACTACAGCTATTTATTCTTTATTAATGTGTATTTTAATGTTATTTGTAGGTTAATGTAAAATGAATAAAACGTTTAAAAAATTCTCATATATTTTCTTAAGCGTTGTGTCTCTTGGAACATTAACTTCTTGTAACATGGAAGGCTTTGGCGACGATTTAGCTGAGAAT
Source organism: uncultured Bacilli bacterium (assembly GCA_963557285.1). GTDB lineage: Bacteria > Bacillota_I > Bacilli_A > RFN20 > CAG-826 > Onthovivens. The sequence goes on from CAUWDL010000104.1 coordinate 3,507, forward strand.
ATTGAAAGCAAACTTATTCCAAATATTTGGGCTTTTTTAGTCCAATTAATTGCACTCATTGTTCTTCTTTTGATTGTCTATTTTTTAGCATATAAGCCTGTAAAAAAGGTAATTGAAAAAAGAAAAGAGATGCTTCATTCTGAGGTTGTTACAACAAAAGAAAACAGAAAAAAATCCGAAGCTAATTTATTGGAATCTGAGAAGCGCTTAGCTAACACAAAAAAAGAAGCTAACAAA
>CAUWDL010000105.1:0-3539 GCA_963557285.1 uncultured Bacilli bacterium
TCTTATTACCTTTGATTCATTACGCGCAGGAATTAATATTCCAAATTTATAATAGTCTTTTGCTTCTTCAAATTTTTTTGTTTTTCTAACAGCAATATAAAAATAGTATATGTAATACCATAAAAACATTAAGAAGAAAACCGTTGCTATAGTAACAGCAACATCAATCCAAGCACTAATTTGTAATAAGCTCATAATAAAATTATATTATATTATAATATAAGTTTCAAATTAACTAAAATAAAAAACCACGATTACATCGATATTATATTGCGATTTTGCAATGTTTTCATTATTAAAATATTTTTAAGTTAAAATTAAGTTTAATTGGATGTATTTTCTTCTAATAATCTCCCTTCACTGATATTAACTTTTAATGAATCGTCAATATTTTTAAATTCTTTTTTTGTAATTTTGAAGATAAATGGTATATACAATAAAATAACAAAAGCCCAAGAAATAGGAAAAGTTGCATATAGCCATGGTAATGTATGTATAGCTTCAACGCTATGGAAGATTGTAAAAATAAACAATAAACGCAGGGCACATGCTCCAAAAAGGGTAATTATAGTAGGACATATTGGATGTTCTAATCCTCTTAAATAAGCGCTAAGAACGTCCATTACACCACAAAGAAAGTAAGTTGAGCAAATAACTAATAAACGTCCTTTACCTTCTTGTATTGATTGTGGATCGCTTACAAAAATGCTCAATAATGGTTCTGCGAGGATATCAAATAAACCACCAATAGTAAGCCCAAGAACAGTTACAGTCAAAGTCGAATATAATAGTATTTTCTTTATGTTTTCTTTCTTTTTTGCGCCATAATTTTGTGCAACCATTGCAACAACAGCAACACTGAAAGAATTAAGAATGTTATAAATATAACCTTCAATATTGTTACTTGCAGTATTACCAGCCATCGCAATTGGACCAAAAGTATTGGCCTCTCGTTGTATAAAAACATTAGCAAATGAAAAAATAAAAGACTCGAGTCCAGAAAAAATTCCAATTTTTAAAATTGAGATTAATTCCAACTTATAAAATCTCAAGTTATGAAATGATAATTTCGCATATCCTTTTTTATTAAAATATAAAAACATTAAGACTGCTACAGCACTTACAAATTCAGCTACACATGTAGAAATCGCAACACCGACAACATCCATTTTAAAAACAATAACAAGTAATAAATTACAAGCAATATTAAAAGCGCCAGCACATAACAGGACTATAAATGGTTTATTTGAATCTCCTAAAGCTCTTAAACATGCACTTCCGTAGTTATATATCATTAAAAATGGGACACCATAGAAATATATAGTTAAATATTGTGTAGCTTTATATAAAACTTCTTCTGGAGTTTCCATTAAAATTAAGAGTTCTTTAGCAAAAATGCTTCCAAACAATAAAACTATGATTCCAACGACTGCACTTAAAAGAATTGAGGTACCAATTCCTTTTTCTGCAGCTTCTTTGTCTCCTCTACCTTTAGCATTAGCAATATAAACATTAGCGCCTACACTAAGACCTGTAAACAAAGCAACAATTAAATTAATTAAAGATCCATTAGCACCAACCGCATTCATTGACGAATCACCACCGCCAAAATTAGCAACGGTAAAGAGGTCAGCACTTGAGAAAAATAGTTGTAAAAGAGTAGACAAAATTAATGGTACTGTATATACCACCATTTTTTTAAATAAATTACCCGATGTAAAGTCAATCTCTTTTGTTTTTCCCGAATTCATACGATTTTTAATTATACGCTAGTACAATACCTATTAAAAGCATAAATAAATGAATAAATGCATAAAAAAATCAGCGTTTCCGCTGATATATATTAAGTTTGGTTGCAGGGATAGGATTTGGACCTACGACCTCCGGGTTATGAGCCCGACGAGCTACCAGACTGCTCTACCCTGCGATATGTTATCAATGAGTTAATGGCGGAGAAAGAGGGATTCGAACCCTCGCTGGACTTGCACCCACTATCGGTTTTCAAGACCGACCCCTTCAGCCACTTGGGTATTTCTCCATAATGGTGGACTCTACAGGACTCGAACCTGTAACCGATCGGTTATGGGCCGATAGCTCTAACCATTGCGCTAAGAGTCCACATCCACGATTTCTGATTAATAATTAACTCTTTGGTAGCAGCGGGGGGATTCGAACCCTCGACGCACCGGGTATGAGCCGATTGCTCTAACCAACTGAGCTACGCTGCCAAGTAAATGGTGGACCCTAGGAGAATCGAACTCCTAACTTAAGCTTGCAAAGCTAACGTTATCCCATTTAACTAAGGGCCCAGTTACATCACGCTCAAAAGCGCTTAAATAATATAGCATAGAAAAAAATAGCATACAAGTGTTTTTTTAAATTTTTTTCTTGTATGCTACTTTTTTTATTAAAAATTATATTTTAAGGCAGTAAATTACCACTTTTACGATATAAAGTATACCATTCTTGTTTTGTTATTCTAATCTTTGAACCATCAATAGCTTCTTGTACGTGCTTAACATTTGTAGATCCTGTTATAACTTGAACATCATTACCTAGAACTAATAAGAATGAGGTAGCTATTGCACATTTAGAGACACCATATTTCTTTCCTAATAATTCTAGATACTCATTACATTCTTTCATTTTAGGATCATTAAATATGCTTCCCTCAAAAAATCCATGTTGAAAAGGCGACCAACATTGCAAACCGATATTATATCGTTTCATATAAAAGAATAACTCGCCAGTATGTTCAGTGCCTTCCTCATTGTTCATATTCGTATTTAAAACTTCTCTTACTAAATCAAGATGTCCAAGACCTAATTGTAATTGATTAACTGTAATCGGAATATTAGTATGATCTCTTAAATATTTTAAACCTTCATGTGGAAAATTTGAAACACCAAACGAAAGAACTTTTCCTTGTTGGGATAAGGTAGCAAAAGCTCTTGCAACCTCGTGCGCATTAAAAAATATATCAGGTCTATGTAAAAGCAATTGATCAATATACTTTATATTCATTCTTTTTAATGAGCCTTCGACAGATTCTAAAATGTGTTCATAGCTTAAATCTAAATACATTATGTCGTTTGCTCTATCGCGAACAATACCACACTTAGTTTGAATAAACATTTGTTCTCTTAATTCTGGGTGTTCGGTCAAAACTTGTCCTAATAGTTCCTCAGATTGCCCATCACCATAAACATCACTTATGTCAAAATATTTAACACCGTGTTCTAAGTCATACTTAATAAGAGCATATAAATCTTCTTTACTTAATTTTTCTAAATGCATTAGTCCTTGTATGATAGGATTTGAATTATTATTAGCAGTCATAATATCATCCTCGCTTGTTTATGTTATCATTATAATATAGGAAAGAGGAAAAATATATGAAAGTTCTCACAATATTAACTAATGGATTCGAAGAAATAGAAGCATTGGGTACTATAGCAATTTTACGTAGAGGTAATGTAGATATTGATATATATAGTTTACACGGAAATGAAGCCACCGGCAGATATGATATGACAATT
>CAUWDL010000106.1:0-3383 GCA_963557285.1 uncultured Bacilli bacterium
TAATCCAGATTTAATGTTTTTTAATTTTTCGTACTTACGCTGATGAAGGGTGATAAAATCGCTGACAGTTTCTAATAAGCGGCTTATTTTAACTTGTTCATCTCGTGGTGGAACTTCAATACTGAATTTTAAAAATGTATCTTCATGAATACGTTTTGAACCTGTTCCTGAAGCATATACTTCTTTTTCTTCATAATATGATGGTCTGCTAATATAGTAATATAAAAAATTAGTGTCAATATTTTTTATATTAAAAGAAGGAACATCACAAGAAGTCGCTTTATTATCACATTTTTTAGGAATAATCGCGATTGAGCCGTGAAAGAAATTTTGTTTTCCATAAATTAGTTGACCAGCATGTCTTATGAAATATTTAGTAGCTCCTATTTTAAGCGTTTCTCTATTTCCGCCAACTATAGCACCTCCGAGATTCAACTTTAAAGTTATTAAATCGGTAATATTCTTAACATCTGCTATTTGTCTTGGCGGTATTTCTAGGAAATTATTGAGTGTACGCTGTTCCCAAACATCAGCAAAACCTTTAAATCTAATACGAGGTTTTGCTGTATTGTTAATATTGCTTTCTGACATTTTATTTTTCCTCACTGAAGAATTTAATCAATTTCTCAATATCTTCTTTTAATGAATCATCTTCTGATGTTAACTCCTTAACACTAGATAGGATTTCTTGATTGGTTTTAGATAGTTCTTCATTAACATTGTCTAATTCACTAATTAAATCGCTAATTTTAATATCTTCTTCTTTTTCGAATGTGTCGACATATCTAGGAATATTTAAATTGTAATCATTATTTACAATTTCTTCGTATTTTGCTAAATGACATTTTTTATCAACATCTTTTCTGTCTTTATACATCGAAATAATGTCCTCTATATTTTGTTCAGTTAGAATATTTTGATTCTTGTTTTTTTCAAAATCTTTTGAGGCGTCGATAAAAAGAATATCTCTTGATTGATCTTCTCTTTTTTTCTTAAGAATCATAATGATAGTAGGAATAGAAGTACTGTAGAAAAGATTAGAAGGCAATCCAATAATTGCATATATCGAGCCATCATCAACTAATTTTTGTCTTATTTTGCCTTCTGATGAACCTCTAAATAATACACCATGTGGAAGAACAATACCCATCGTTCCTGTTTGCTTTAAGTGGTAAAAACCATGAAGTAAGAATGCGTAATCAGCTTTAGTTTTAGGCGCTAAAACTCCATAGTTGCTAAATCTAGGACTATTTAAGAATGCACTGTCAGCGCTCCATTTTGCTGAATATGGTGGATTCATAACGACACAATTAAAATCAGTAATCTCTTCAACTGGCCAATCAGCACTCAATGTATCACCTCTTCTTAGATGTTGATGATCTATTTCTACGCCATGAATGAACATATTCATTTTAGCAAGACTTAGAGTTGTGCCGTTCTTCTCTTGTCCCCAATAATTAATTAATTGCTTCTCGTTAGAATATTTACTAATATCTAATAACAATGAACCTGAACCACATGTTGGATCGTATACTGTGAGATTTTTCGTATCTTCTTGACCTAACATAACAATTTTAGCTAATAAGTTTGCAACTGCTTTTGGCGTATAGAATTCTCCAGCTTTTTTTCCAGATTCAGAGGCGAATTGAGATAACATGTATTCGTATGCGTCACCTAATGCATCGGTTGAATAGTCTAATAGATTGACGTTATTAAGCTCAAGCATAATTTGTGATATGACTTTATTTATTTCATTTTCATTTTCACCTAATTTCCTTGAATCAAGGTTAATATCATCGAAAATCCCTTCAAAAGTCTTGCCAAATTCTTCAATTTCTTGAAATGCTTTCTTTAATGAACCTGTTTGGAATGTGTTCATTTTAATTTCGCCTATTAAATTTTGAAAAGTAAGTTCTGGTGATAAAACAAAACCAATAGTCTGTTTTAATTCTGCTAAGAAATCTTCATCACTGAAATAAGCTTTATATTGCTTTTGAGTAGCTTCTAAAGAAGTAGTTTCTTCTAGTTCTAATAAATGGCTTGTTTCATTAAGAAGTTTGTCTGATAAGTATTTATAGAATAATAATCCTAATACGTAATCTTTATACTCATTAGCGTCCATTTTGCCTCTAAGTATATCTGCACAGTTCCAAAGAACTTGCTCTAATGTTTTTGAATTTTGATTGTTCATATTTAATTTCTCCTATTTAATATAATTCCTTAATATGTTTAAAATAATTTCGTTAGTTAAATTTTGCTTTTGTGTGTTTAGGCAGTTTTGTCGGCAAGTCATTTTATAAATTTCACCAATTTTTCTTTGAAGTTCAATTGGTGGCAAATCTATATTTAAAAGTTTGATATTTTTTGTTGATAAAATTTTTATGCCTTCTTTCAAAAGTTGATTTTTTGCATCTAATGTTTCATTGACGAAGTAGCAAAAGTACCAGGGATCTAGAATGTCATGGTCAAATTTACATAAGCAAAAATTTGATGTTAATATTTTGTTTTCACTCGCGATTGATACAACAGCAGCTTTTTTCTTAAAAGCGCTAAAAATAACATCTCCTTTTTTTACTTTGCATTGCGACAATTCATCAGCAACATTCGTGTTGCAAGGTGTTGCAAGTTGATTTAAATCATCATCGATAGAATTAACTGAATAAAAATTTTCTTCGCTTACGGTTCCTTTTAAGCGAACTTTATTTATTCCTACGAATAATTCTACAAAATCTTGTATTTCCATATTTTCTCCTTTCAACACTTATATTCTAACTGTACTTTGGTCGAAATACAACAATAATTTTATGTATTTTGAGCGAAGTACAAAAAAATGTACATTTAAATTCTATAAAAATTGTTTTTATTGGGAACAGCGTAAATTAGGTGAAATAGGAACGACATTTAGCGGATTGTCCGGAAAGACTGCTAAAGATTTTGGACACGGTAAAGCCTTTTTTCTACCTTATTTAAATATATTTAATAATCCCGTAGCAGATTTAAATGATTTGCAATCGGTAGAAATTGATGACTCACAAAATAACATTAAATTTGGCGATATTTTTTTCACAACCTCTTCAGAAACTCCGAATGAAGTAGGAATGTCATCAATTTGGCTGGGAAATAGCGAAAATATTTATCTTAATAGCTTTTGCTTTGGCTATAGGCTTAACTGCGTTTTTGATCCTTATTATTTTGCTTATATGTTAAGATCTAACACTTTTAGAAGCAAAATGATACTTTTAGCTCAAGGAATATCTAGATTCAATATTTCTAAAAGCAAGGTGATGAATTTAACTGTAGAACTTCCTGACATAAATGAACAAAGAAATATAGGGAAATTATTTTTGTATTTAGAACAATCTATCACCCTTCATCAGCGTAAG
>CAUWDL010000107.1:0-3375 GCA_963557285.1 uncultured Bacilli bacterium
ATAACTACAAGAGCTAAATTTGTTCCGTAAAGAGCGAGTAACAATTCCGTCGATAAAGATTTAAAGTGATTTATGTCAATTTTCTTAATAATAAAAATCGTAAGGATTAATAAAAAATATGGAATTGATCTGCATATAGATACGGTATAAAAATCATCTTGTGAAGAAAGACCAGCAAATAATTCAAAAGCTTTTGACATTGTATTGATAATAAAAATTGAAGCTATTACGGTTGTGATCTTTGCGAAAAGTTGATTAGGACGGTCTTTTCTATATGTAAGAAACATATATATTGATGCTATTAAACACATCGAAAGTGAAAATAATAATCCAGTGTACTCGCTTGGAATCAATCCTGATCCAGTAAGACCAAAAAAGACTCCTTGTAATAAAAGATTGGCACCTCCACCAACTATAGATAAAAATATAGTAACTAATTGTACTATTAAATTTTTGACTTTTTTAAATAATATTAAAAATAAAGAAATTATAAAGCTAATCAATACTATTAAACTTGTTAAATCAAAAAGGCTTGTAAAAAAGAATATGAAAGCTTCATTAAATGTCATATAATTCATATTTTTATTATCTATTTATAAAATTATTTTTTCAATAGTGTTATTTAAATATGTAATGAACCACGTAAGTCATCAAGCCATGTTTCTTATAAAAACGACTAGTTTACACCAGTCGGATAATTTAAAATGGAGCACCCTACGGGAATCGAACCCGCATAGCTAGCTTGGGAAGCTAGTGTTCTACCACTGAACTAAGGATGCACTTCTAAATAATATCACAATAGTTAACTTAAATTAAGATATTTTAAATACAAAGAAACTAGTTACCTAGTTTCTTTGTATTATTCCTCTATAAAATGCATTGCTGTAGCAGCATCACCTGTTGCAGTAACGATTTGTCTTACAGTTTTATTGATACAATCTCCAATTGCAAATAATCCATTAACTTTTGTTTCGAAATGTTCGTTTACTTCAACGAAACCACGTTCATTAGTTACTCCTAGATCTTTTACAAAATCAGTTGGTGGTAATTGTCCAATATAAACAAATACTCCATCTACTAAAAGAGTAGATAATTCTTTAGTATTTGTATCAATTAATTCAACACAAGTTAAATTCTTATCTCCTAAAAGCTTATTTATAGATTTAAATTCAATAACTTCAATATTTGATAAACTTTTAATTTTTTCAATTTCTTTTTTATCACCTTTTAATTCATGACGAGTGATAACGTAAGCTTTTTTCACAATATTAGATAAATAAAGTGTTTCAGTTAATGCACTATTTCCACCACCAACAACAAGGACTGTTTTATTTTTATAAAAAGCACCATCACAAGTTGCACAAAATGAAACTCCTTTTCCTAAAAACTTATCTTCGTTTTCTAAATTCAATTTACGTGGCTTAGTGCCAAGCGCTAATAAGACTTTTTTATATTCTTCTTTTTTTCCACTTAGAGTTTCAAGTAAAAATCTATCATCAAGTTTTTGAATTTTAATAACTTCATCATATTGAACTTCAACATTTAATTCAGTTAGTTCATTCATAAAATTCATTGCTAAATCAGCGCCCATTATTTTCCCGACACCTGGGTAATTTTCAATTTCAAATGCTGAAACTACATTTCCACCAATGCAAAATTTTTCATATATATCAAAATCCATCGCACTACGCTTAGCATAAATTGCTGCTGTAACGCCACCTGGACCTGCTCCTATTATAGCTAAATCTTTCATTTTATTTCCTCCATTTGTATATTTTAAAAATAAAATGCAGATAAGACAATACAATTGCTTATCTGCATACAATTATTAATTTAATCTATTAGTTAAAAGTTCATCTACTTCTGAAACATTAATATTAAGAGCAAGGGAAATCTCATAATATAAATTTGTTTTTATTTCATTTAAGAAGTTTTCATCAGTGAATGATAAAGTCTTCTTTTCTTCTTTAAATTCTTCTTTCTTTCTAACGAACGATTTTATAAGCCTAAAGATTTCTAATGGATCTCCGCTTGTATATAATTCTTTAAACTTTGTTTTTCTTATTTTTGGATTAGTAATCCGAATAGTTTTTATTTCAGGAATTTTTTCAAGAAGTTCTTCAACTTCACTTTTTGTCATAACATTTCTTAAAGTTGCTTCTTGATCAACTGGTGTATGTAAAACAAGTGAATCATTATTTGTAAAGCATGGTGATAACACATAGTAAGTTCTTGGTCCAGCTCCGTAATCAACCTCTTCAATATTAATTACTTCGCAAACTTTACCATTTTTATTAACTATCTTATCTCCAATTTTAAACATTTATATTTCCTTCCCGTTATTTAAAACTTTATTATATATTAACATAAAATTTACAAAAATTCTATTTCAAAACAAACTTTTGAAAAATATGTATATTAAATTCTATCGATGTATTCAATTATTTTGTTCATTTTAATTGAATTGTGTTGTCTATCTTAAGTACAGTTTAACAATTTATAAATAATTAATTAAAAGTATTTTTTTAAAAAAATATAAATTTTTCAAAAAAATTAAAAAAAGTGTTGCACAAAGTTTAGGCTATATGATAGTATATTTAAGCGCCAGTTAAGAGCGCTTCAAATATAAGTATTTATAAGAAATTATAAATACCGCCGAGGTGGACCAGTGGTGTAGCGGTTAACATGCCACTCTGTCACAGTGGAGATCGCGAGTTCGATTCTCGTCTGGTCCGCCAAAATTTGTAAATATTGGCCCGATAGCTCAGCAGGTAGAGCAAAGGACTGAAAATCCTTGTGTCCCCAGTTCGACCCTGGGTTGGGCCACCATTAAATTAAAATATATGTTCCGAAAGGAACTATTTTTTTTACTTTTTTATAAAAATAATTTCATTATTTTAAATAAAATATAATATTTTTAATTAATTTGTGCTATTATCTCAAAGTTATGAAAAAAATTATGGAATTTATTTCCAGAACTTCTTCTGGAATGGCAATGGGCCTTTTCGGCACATTAATTATCGGATCTATATTAAAACAGTTATTTAGCATCGGCTCTGGATGGGATGTTGGAATTAGCATTTCTACAACAATTATGGGTTTAATGGGTGTTGGGATCGCCCTTGGTGTTGCTTTATCGATAAAAAAAGATCTATCAATATTAGAATTAGTTTCTTCTCTTGCAATAGGAGGAATTGCAAATCTTCTTAATTTAAAATCTTACGATAATGCAATTCCTACATTTGACCCAGCAACAAGCGGAAAAAATCCACTTTTAATTTATTTAGCAGTCATTTGTACAATTTTGATTGTAAAATTTCTATTAAGAAAAAAGACACCAGTAGACATTTTACTTGTTCCACTTTCATATATAGT
>CAUWDL010000108.1:0-3286 GCA_963557285.1 uncultured Bacilli bacterium
TAAAATATTTAAAATATTCTTCATTAAGCATTTTAGCTATGCCTTTCCCACGAGCATAGTCAAAAACAAAAGTTTTAATTAAATGAACAAATCGCTGTTCATTTCTAAATTCGATATATCCTAAACGTCTACCGTTTTCAAAATATGAAAATTTAAAATCATCAATCTGTATTGCGCCCATAAAAACCCCTTTGTAATTAAATTGCTTTTGTTTCTTCTTTTAAATATTCTAGCAATTCTTTGTCATTATTAACATGTGGAGCAAGTTTTTCATAAACCATCTTATGATAATTATTTATCCAATCAATCTCTTCTTTAGTTAGCAAATCTTTATCTACCGCTCTTAAATCAATTGGCACATATGTGATAGTTTCAAATTTGTAAAACTCTCCATCAGTCGTTTCAAAAGCTCTAACACAGAGTAAATTGTTTTCGATACGGATTCCATATTTATTTTCTTTATAAACACCTGGTTCGATTGTTGTTATCATTCCAGGTACAAGCATTCCTTGATCGTCGCGTTCTGGTACGCTTCTATATCTAAAGCCATTTGGACCTTCGTGTACATTAAGCATATATCCTACACCATGTCCTGTACCGCATTTATAATCCATACCTAAATTCCAAAAGAATTGTCTAGCAATAATATCAATTGTATGACCATCACTTCCTTTTAAGAAAATAGTTTTGGATAAATTAATTAAAGCTTTCAAAGTTAATGTATAATCACGTTTATATTCTTCACTTGGTGTTCCAATTAAAAATGTTCTTGTTGTATCAGTTGTACCACCAAAATATTGTCCACCACTATCAACTAGTAATTGAATATCGTTAGAAGTAACACACGATGTAACTAATTTAGTTGGTGCATAATGCATTTGAGCAGCATTACTTCCAACTGCTGCAATAGTTCCAAATGATAAATCGAAACAACGTGAGTTGCTTAATCTAAATTCTTTTAGTTTTTCGCTATAATCATATTCTGTTAAATTTTTAGATAAATTGTCTTTTAAATACTTACCAAATTTAAGCAATGCTACACCATCAAGTTCTTGAATTTCTTTAGTGTTTTTAATCTCTTTTTCGCCTTTAATAGCCTTAGCTAAATAACTAAAATTTTTACCGTTAATTGGATGTCCTAAAATCGTATAAAGATGTGCATTAGTTCTACCTGGATCAACATAAGTCGATATATCTTTATGCTCAATTAAAAAGCGATCAATTTCGTCATAAGACATTAAATTTACATCATTTAAATTGAGTTTTACCTTGTTTTTATCAATAAATAGATAATTTCCATATTCTTTAGATAAATATAAATAAGAATAGAAAACAGGATTATTAGGAATATCAAATCCTCTTAAATTGAGAATGTATGCAATATCATCAAGTGTAGTAATTAATGTACTTTTTGCTCCAACTTTTTCTAACGATTTATAAATTTCATTAATCTTTTGAGCTCTACTAAGTGTTACTAATGAAGGATCTAATTCAAATAATGGTTTATTTCCAATTGAAGGGATATTTTCAATTAAATTGGTAACATCTAAATCAACTAAATTAACACCTTCATTTTTAATTTTTTTATATTGATTTTCAGTTAATAATTTAAAATCAACTCCTACTTTTTTTAAACCTTTTTGTAAGATGAATTCTGGCAATGATGGAACATTTTTATCACCAACTTTAATTAATGATATTCCAGAATCTTTTAATTGATTTTCTGCTTGAATCCAATATCTGCCATCAGCAAATAAGTAAGCTTCATTTTGTAAAATTAATACTTGTCCAGCGCTACCGGTAAATGGGCAAAAATATTTTCTTAAAGCTAAAAAATGATCTGCGACATATTCACTATCATGAGGATCGCTTGTAAAAATTAAATATGCATCTAAATGCATTTTTTTAATTTCGTTTTGTAATTTTATTAAATGACTTTTATCGAACATATAACTCTCCATTTCTTATATTATTTTCTTCTCTTAATATGTGGTCTACTAACATAAATTAATATAGCTGCGCCTATTAAAGATAGAGCTGCAGATATGCCTACAGTAAACCAGAAGCCCCATGGCTCGCTGTCAAGCGGCAAGTCATCAAAGTTCATTCCCATGAATGAAGAAATAAGAGTAGGGATAGATAAGACTAAAGTTAAAATAGCTAAAGTCTTCATGACTGCGTTCATATTATTGTTAATGATCGAAGCAAAAGCATCCATCATACTTGTTAAAACGTTTCTTGAAATTGAACACATTTCAATAGCTTGAGACATTTCAACTTGAGCATCTTCCATTAAGTCAAAGTCACTTTCATATTTTTTGTATGTTTGACTCTTAGTCAGCTTTGTTAAAACGCCGTTATTAGCATTTAAAGCAGTAGAAAAATAAATCAACGACTTATTTGTATCCATTAAAGCAAGTACTTCTTCATTTTTAGTGGATGTACGAAGGCTTGTTTCGAGTGATTCAGTATAAGTGTTTATACGTTTAAGATAAGTAATAAATAACGTTGCTAAGCGATATACTAAATTAAGCGTTAAGCGAACATGTTTATGTGGTTCAATAACTCTAACACGTCTAAAAAGTTCATCCATAAGTTCAAAATTATGTCTTTGAATAGTTACGTAATAACTTCTATTATATGCAATCAAAAAAGGTGACGTCGTGTAAAATGATTTTTCCTTATTTTCTAAATAAGGTGTATCTAAAACGATGAGGGTATCACCATCATCATTATCAATACGAGCACTTTCTTCTTCATCTAACGAACACATAAGCATATCCTTAGATATAGATGTCATTCTAGCAACCTTCTCAATAAGTTCAGGTGTAGGTTGCTTTAAATGCACCCATGAACCAGGTTCTAATTCAAAGTTTTCATCATCTTGATACTCAGTTTTTGTTAATTTCTTTTCTTCTTCTCTATAAACGATAATCATATATTTATTTTAACACTCAAATATAGAAAAATGCACGATAAACAAGCAGTTTTTTAGCAGTTTTTTAAATATAAAATCATTGATAAAAAATAAGCAAATCGCTATCTCCGTTCGAAAATATAAAATAGTGTTTTAAAACTTCTGATATAAACGATAATTGAGATTTTTATTAATTTATCTTTATTTATTTTAACATAATATATATAAAAATTATAAAAATTGTTATTATGCAATTTAATCATTGCATATTTTAGAGATAAAAAATGGATTATTTATATATTTTTGAATATAAATATGTTAGTATGTACCCATAGTTAATTGCAAAGATTTAAAGTTTATTAAGTTGCA
>CAUWDL010000109.1:0-3275 GCA_963557285.1 uncultured Bacilli bacterium
CTTTAACTTTGATTGCCTCATTAGCAGCTATATTTATATTAGAATTTGTTGAAGGCTTAGCAGTCGTTGTATTTTTTATGATAGGAGAAGCTTTTGAAGAATACGCCGTAAATAAAAGTAGAGACTCAATCAAATCAATTATCAATTTAAGACCAGAAAAAGTAATTTTATTTAATAATAGTATTGAAAAAAGTGTAGAACCTTTTGATGTTAATGTTGGAGATTTAATATTAGTAAAAAATGGTGATAGAGTACCAATTGATGGAATCGTATTTCGTGGTAATTCATCACTAGACACTTCTTCAATGACTGGAGAAAGCATTCCAAGAAAAGTTAATGAAGGCGATGGAATAATAAGCGGTGTAATTAATATTGGTTCTCCATTAGTAATTAAAACTACAAAAGCATTCTCTGACTCAATGATGTCTAAAATGTTAGATTTAGTTGAAAATGCCTCGAGTAATAAAGCTAAGACTGAAAAATTTATAACAAAATTCGCGAAAATTTATACTCCAATTGTTATTTTGCTAGCCTTCATTGTTGCGATATTTCCGCCACTTTTTATCGAATATAACAATCCTGATGTTTGGATACATTTTATACGTAGCGGTGCTAGTTTTTTAGTAATTAGTTGTCCGTGCGCTTTAGTTTTAAGTGTTCCTATGGCTTATTTTATAAGTTTAGGACAAGCAAGTAAGGAAAAAGTTTTAATTAAAGGAAGCAATTATTTAGATAAATTTAGAAAAATTAATACTATTGTATTTGATAAAACAGGAACTTTAACTGAAGGCAATTTCACAATTGATCAAATTGTTCCTACTAAATTTACAAACAAAAATACACTTTTAAATTTAGTTCAATATGGAGAATTATTCTCAACACATCCGATAGCAACGGCTATTATTGGCGATAATAGAAATAATCTCGATAAAAATCTTCTTAGTGAATATAAAGAGATATCTGGACAAGGTGTTGAAACAAATTTTCAAGGAAAAAGGTTACTAGTAGGTAACAGCAAATTATTAATTGAGAATAAAATACAATTTAATGAAATCAGTACCCCTTTTACTATTATATATTGTGCTTATAATGGTGGATATTTAGGATATATAACAATTAGAGATTCAATAAAAAAGGATTCTTTAAATGCTATAAATTTATTATATAAAAACGGCGTTAAAGAAACTTATATGCTTACAGGCGATAATCGCGACATAGCTAATTATGTAGCTAAAGAAGTAAACATAACACATTGCAAATCAAATTTATTACCACTTGATAAAGTTAATTGTTTAAAAGAGATAATAAATAATAAGAAAGGTAATATTGTAGCTTATGTCGGGGATGGCATAAATGACGCTCCAAGCCTTAGTTTATCAGACCTTGGAATTTCTATGGGGCTTAAAGGCAGTGATTTAACAATTGAATCAAGCGATGCGGTCATCATGAACGATGATTTAAAAAGCATAAGCAAAGTGATGAAATTATCAAAGAAAAACCACTATGTTGCAGTAGAAAACATCACTTTTGCGTTATTTATTAAAATATTTGTTATGATTTTATCACTAATACCAAACATCGCAATTAGCAATTATATTATGTGGTTTGCGATATTTGCAGATGTTGGTGTAACAATATTATGCGTAATTAATTCATTAAGATTAATGCTTAAAAAGCATTAATCTTTTTTTATATATATTTAAAAATATAAAAGAAAATCGTATAAAAAATAAAGAAAAATGAGATTGCGATTATTAAATAATAATACCAAGGTAGATCGCCAAACCAGTTAATGAAAGTTTTAAACCAACCTTGTTTATTATGATTATTGTTATTTTCCATAAGATATTTTCTCCTTTATTGAAGGAATCTTTTTTGTTCCACTATAATCAAACATTAAATCGCTAGAGCAAACAGTTGGAACCTTATCAGTGATTGCAGATAAAACATTGTAAAATTCATCTGAATGAACGCTTTGTATTAATAAATTTTTATCAGTCGTTATTTTAACGCCAGTTGAAATGAATTGTGGTTTTTCTTTCATTTTAGCAAGATTTGATGCATCTCTCGTAGTCGTAAAAATATATGAAGCATAGTTATCTAAACCTTCATTATTAAAGTTCAAGATTATTTCATATCCGGTTTCAACTTTTTTAATACTTGTTTCATAGAAAAAGTCTTTGTTGGTTTTAGAATTATTAATCTTTTCTCCAACGTATTTACCATTACCATCTTTTTTTAAAAAAGTTTCCTTATAATCATAATTAAATGGTTTATATAAAGACGTTCCGTATGTAGTTGAAAAACTTTTTATGTCTTCTCCTTCCTTATTAGCATCTTTAGGAACATTCACAAAATAATCTTTGGAATTTGCTTTTGAAAAATCAACATTAGATGGCTCTTTATTAGTATTTAATCTATAATATGAAACTAAATTATCAATTGGCTTAGTTAAAGGTGTAATTACATCTCCTTTAAAATTATATGCTCTTTCGCCAAACTTAGCATATTGTGAAGTTGAAACGTTTTCTTTAAAATATAAATTTCCTTTTTTTATCCATGTAGAATTTGTAATTTGATTGTTAACAACACCCATTACTTTACTATATGCAAGATTGTTTGATGTTACACAAATATCATCTTTGCTATACATAAAAAGTTGTGCCGCTTCCGCAACATCACCGACAGTTAATCCGTTAACGCCAATTAAAGAAGTAATATCAACATCATTCAATTCATTAAAATTAGTTTTGCCACTAGCTTTAAGAACTTTCGCAACTGCGTCAAGATTATTTGAATAAATAACTTCGCCATCATTATAAACAGCATTTTCAACTGGGCCAATTTCCTTAAACATATTGCCTAAAAGCCAGCCACTTAAAGCGCCCAACGCACTAGTGATAATGATTAAAGATGAAGTTGTAATAAGTCCTGCTCTTTTTAACATAATAAAATACCATGAACATTATAATCGAATTTGCTCAAATAATAAACACTTTTGGCTTAAATGTTGATTATTTATTATTTTACGTTACCTAATCCTCTAAATAATTCTTCAAGGCTTACTCCTAATCCGATAGAGATTTTTTCAATAATGCGCAAAGTAGGATTTCTCGTTCCACGTTCGAGATCACTTAAATAATTTTTATTAATTCCGCACTCAAAAGATAAGTCTTCTTGAGACATTTTTCTCAAGCTTCTTAAATATTGAATTCTTATTCCGAATTCTTCAGTAATTTTAATTTCATCTATTTTCATTTTTAAAATCTTCAACC
>CAUWDL010000110.1:0-3261 GCA_963557285.1 uncultured Bacilli bacterium
TTGCAGTTGCAAGACTTCTAGCAGGATTAACGGATGTTCCTGTTAAACCAATTCCGACAAGGTAAACTAGTGTTAAAGTTAAGCCGATAATTAAACCGCCTTTTTTACCTACTCCATTATTTTTGCTATCAGTAACGTTTAAATTAACATAAACAAATATTTCATTTAATTTTTTTATCAATAAAAGAATAACTTTTGTAAATTTTTTTAGTTTTTATTCATTTAAAATCATGAGCAATTTTCCGTTAAATGAATATTATGTATTTTTACCAATATTTTCAATAAATCAAATCTTGAATTACCTATTATTCGCTTTAAGTGTATCTAAAATATTAATTGTAATCTATTAAAAAAGTTACGACTACATTTAATATTTTATTAACTGCAATATTTTCTTTTTTAAACTCATTAGTTATATTTAATTACGTAATTATTAAGATAAATACACTAGAAACAAATGTAGCCTATTTATGAACTTAATTTAAAATCCATTAATTAAATAATATAATCGTAATCTAAATAAGGAATCGTTCCTGTTATTAATGATGTACTAAATACAATATCTCCCAAGCAAAGTCTTCCTTTGTTTCTATCACCAGTAGCGCTCGCTGTTGTTTCGAATCGCAAGCCATAAATACCGGATAGTGTCATTTCCGAAAACTGGGTTAATCCATTTTCTTTAGTTTTTAAAGCACTAATAGGAATATCTCTTAAGGTTGTCCAATTTTCAGATATATCTTTTGTTTGAATAATAGCAATACCATCAAGATTTTCAGTTGTGCTCCACATACATGCACGATACATAAATGAGTAAACTGGTTTGTCAAAATTCATTTCAAAGTAAGATCTTCCGGCATTTTCTCTTCTTGGTGAAAGTACGATATATGTGTTTTCAATATAGCCGCATCTTAGTCTCTTAGATTTAATAGTTAGCTCGTTTTGTGTGGCTGTTGCATAAATTCTATCAGGGTCAGAAGATACATTCGATGAATCTAATTCATTTTGAAAATAGTATCTTCCTTCAATACCCCAATCTTGCGGTAAAAAAGAGGATCTAAATAAATATCTATTTGGCTCATTAAATAAAGTAGAACAATAATAATCATCCCAATATGTACATGTTTCTGAACAAACGGTTATATAAACATAATATGAAGGATTAGCTACATGATTAATTACATTCTTCCGCTCTTGAGTCGTTAATGTATATTTATTATCGAAAATTTTGCTAATGTGAAATACTCATATCGATCAATTCTTAAAATACTTAAATTATGATTAAGATTGTCTTTTTTAGACCACTTTTCGTTAATTAATGAATTCCATTTAAATGTAGGATTAACATCTAAATAATTATTACAAATATCAATATCTGTTGGAATCATTGAAGAGCAAGCACAGGTTTGATTCATTTCTCCATATTCATTATGATAAAAATAATTATTAGAATGTGCATGATCAATATTCAATTCTATAGCCGTTAAAGAAGCATAAGCCTCATATTCCATTTGTTCAATTGTGACATGAGTAGAATTCTCACCCCACCCAAAATTGCAATACAAAGAATCAGAAATTGAATCATAGTCATAAGCTACTATACAATGATTTTCGTGAATTTCTTGATTATCCCTAACGCTCAATCTTACAGGTATTCCTTTTTTAACCAACCTTATCGCTTCATCTCTAACAAACCTAGTTGTCTTATGAATAGTATAAGCATTATTCGAAAGCCCTAAATAATTAGATAGATAATAGTGATAAAAGTCATAATAGTCATTATATCTTAAATCATAAGAATATGTATTGCTTTTAGTATCATATGGAAAATCAGAGATATTGTTTTTAAATAGATCTAATAATTTAAAATGAAAATAATTATTTCCGTAATTAGAAATATTTGAATAATACATTTGTTGATTACAATAAGCTATATTATCTGGTTCCATTATAATTCCAGGCGAACATTTACACTGTAATATACATTTAGAAATTAATTCAGTTGGATTCTCATAAATTTCAGGAACCACAGAGTCATCCCGATAAGTATCATAAAAAGAAAGTATCATTCCAAGAGAAACAAAGCCACAAGATCCTTTTGTATTGTTGCCTATATTCTTTGCTAGATTACTAAAATAATATGTTTGAAAATTATCTTTTAAATATAATTGTTCGACATTTTTTTGTTGAGTTATATAATTCACGTATGTCTTGATCATAAAGCCCAGAACTGTCAACTCCAAAATTTTCAGAGCTCATATCTATACAGTCGTTATTGTCATTTTCTCTATTAAAATTAAGAACTGATAAGTTACTTAAAGCAAAGATGCAAAGACAAATAATTTTAAAAAGCATATTTAATACTTTCTTCTAAAAATATAGTTAAACTATTCAAGTTATTAATAAATTCTTCATTAAAACCCAAATCATTATTAATCCAAGATGTCGTAGCAAAAAGAAAATTATCAAAAAAATACTGAACTTGTATCTTGTTATTAGATTCTAAAAAATCATAGATCACCGAAAATCCATTAGCAAAACAATTATCTTTTATGTCAAAAGTTTCGAACATAATTTTGTTACCTTCAAATTCAAATTCAAAAAACATATTCATTAAATCAAAATCAATGTCATATCTATTTGCTTCAAAATCTGAAAGTTTGATCCCTTCAGTCCTAAGACAATAGTTGAAAGAGTTTTCATTAAAATCAACTGGACACAAAAAACGTTCTGAATTATGTTTTTTAAAAATTTGATAAAAACTCAGATATTCAGATGAAGAAGTAAATTTATATTTTCCTACAATTCGCGAATCAGCACCACCATCGACTCCTATATTATCTGAGCCATTATAAGTAGAACAATTGACTAAAAATGGTAAAATGAAAAATATAAATAAAAATTGCGAAAAGATCGAGATTTTTTTAATTTTCATATAATTGCTTATAGATATTTTATCACTGGAAATTTTTTCAACAATAAAAACAATAAAGCTAAACATTTTTCTGTGTTAACTGACAATTGATTCGAGGCTTTTAAAGCATTTGATTTTACTTGTTTTTTTCAAACATTAATGTAAATTCTTCTAGTTCTTTTAATTAGAAGATTTGAAATTTAATACAATTCTATTGTTTTGATTAAATTCAGCGAATCACTTTTGCGTTGGACTCTTATTTTGTAGTAAATATAACACTAATTACTTGCAAAATTATTCCCACTCTACAAAGACTAACGCTTTTTGTTTAGGAATTATTCTCTGTAATG
>CAUWDL010000111.1:0-3236 GCA_963557285.1 uncultured Bacilli bacterium
TATCACCCTTCATCAGCGTAAGTACGAAAAATTAAAAAACATTAAATCTGGATTACTCAGTAAAATGTTTTGTTAAAGAATGGAGGGTATGAGTATGCCATTTAATATTGAAAGAGATTTTGAAGACGCATTAATTTCTAAATTAACAGAAATTAATAATCAATGGTCAAAAAAAATACTGGAATATAAAAGTGAGAAGGATTTTTTAAAAAATTGGGCTGATATTCTTTTTAAAAATAATAATACGATTGATAGATTGAATGGCTGTCCTTTAACTGATACTGAGATTGAATCATTGGTTTCATACATAAATAGATTAAGCACTCCATATGAAATTAATAAATTATTAAATAATAAGTTTATACCATTAGAGAGAGATAATCCAAACGACACATTGCATTATCATAATGGCACTATATATTTACTTATTTTTGATAAGGATGAAATAGCTGCAGGTAAAAGTGAGTATCAAATTGCCCGCCAGCCTATTTTTCATTTACCGAGTGAAGTATTAGGTTGTAGAAAAGGAGATATAACTTTATTAATAAATGGCCTGCCTTTAATCCATATAGAATTAAAACGCTCTAATGTTCCTTTGAGTCAAGCAGTTAATCAAATTGAAAAATACATGAAACACGGTGTTTTTAGTGGTCTCTTTTCTTTTGTTCAAGTTTTTATTGCTATGAATCCTGAAGAGACAATTTATTTCGCAAATCCTGGAAGAAACAAAAGATTTAATCCGGATTATTATTTTCATTGGGGCGATTTTAATAATAAGGCTATTAATGATTGGGTAGATGTTTCGAGTACTTTATTATCTATACCAATGGCACATAGATTAATTGGGTATGGGACTATATCGGACGCTAAAGATAAAACACTAAAGGTCATGAGAAGTTACCAGTATCATGCTGCATGGAAAATTTATACAAGAGTTTTAGGAAGACAAGATCGGACAATGCCTGATCAGAAAGGTGGCTATGTTTATCATACTACAGGATCAGGAAAAACCTTGACATCCTTTAAATGCGCGCAACTGATTGCTTCTACAGGGAAAATCGACAAAATTTTATTTTTAATGGATAGGTCAGAACTACGGAAACAAACATTTGACAATTATATTAATTTTTCAGATGGTGAAGATATACAAGACACTGATAATGTAAATAATTTGAAGGCTAAGTTAAAATCCAATGATAAGAGCCAATTAATCGTTACATCTATTCAAAAGATGAGCAGGCTCACAAATGGGAGTGATTTGATTTCTTCTATTGATATTGAAAAAATATGCAAGAAGAAATTGGTGTTTATTATTGATGAAGCTCATCGTGATGTTGCTGGAAGGATGCTTGCTAATATTAAATCAACTTATAGAAACGCTATGTTTTTCGGATTTACAGGAACGCCGATAATGGATGTTAATGCAACAAACGGGATCACTACAGAAGGTTTGTTTGGAGAACAATTACATTCCTATAATATTTTAGAGGGAATTAGGGATGGAAATGTTTTAGGCTTTAAGCCAATTAAAGTTCTTACGTTTAATGAAAGTGATTTAAGAAATCAAATAGGAAAAAAGAAGGCTGATATAACTGATATTTCTCAGGCTACAAAAATACAATATGATATATATCAAGAATGGATGAATAAAGATTTAAAATCAATTGAAGATGAACTTCCTTCAATGTTGTATTCTGAAGGCAATAGTGGTTGTGAACACAGAAAAAAAGTGGTACAAAATATTTTAGATAATTGGGATGTATTAAGTTATAGAAATAAATTTCATCATATTTTTGCTACATCTTCAATTCGAGAAGCTGTTGAATACTATAAGCTATTAAAAAATAATGACAGAGGACTAACTGTAACAGCAATTTTTGATCCGTATACAGATAATTCAACTTCTGATACACGGAAGGATGATTGTGTTGAAGAAATACTGAGAGATTATAATTTGATGTTCTCAACAAGCTATAATGTTGCTAATTATTCAGGTTTTAAAAGCGATGTATGTGCTAAGTTGTCTCATACTGAGCCATATAGCGATTTGGAAAACAATCCTGATTGTGCTATAAACATAGTAATTGTAGTAAATTAATTGCTAACAGGATTCGATTCTAAATGGATAAACGTTCTTTATTTAGATAAAGTTTTAAAATATGAACAATATATTCAAGCTTGTTCAAGAACGAATAGACTATTTGGACATGAAAAACCATACGGAATAATTAAGTATTTTAGAAAACCATATACAATGGAATTTAATGCGAATGAAGCTTTAAAATTATATGTTGAACATGGATATGAATCAGTTTTTTCTTCTTCTTTAGGCACTAATTTGTCAAATATAAACAAATATTTTAATGATATAAAAAACTTGTTTGCAAGAAACAATATAATTGATTATTCTCAATTGCCATCTTCAGAGTCTGATAAGCGTCTTTTTGCAACTTTATTTAATAATATAAATTTATATATAGAAAGATCGATTCCTGAATGTTTTAATTGGCATAAAAAGAAATATGATACTGAAGATGCGGGCTTGATTGAAGTTCAATTAGATGAAATTACATATGATCAATTAAAATTGAGATATAGTGAATTGCCGAAAAGTGTTAATTCCGGTGAGTCAATTACGTATGATATTAAACCATATTTAACTGAAATTACATCTGAAGAAATTAACGCTGCATATTTGGAATCAAAATATAACGAGTTTATAAAAGATTTGTCTAATGGCGCTACGAAGGAACAAATTGATAAACTTTTGAATGAATTAAAATCACAATTTGCTATATTGTCTTCAGATGACCAAAAAACAGCAGATAGAATATTAGAAGATATAATTTCGGGTGATCTTAAATTTGATTCATCTAAATCTTTCAAAGATTATATTAATTTATATAACCGTAATTTATTAAACAATAATATTGACAAATTTTGTGAATCGTTCGGCTTTAATAAGGATTCGCTTAAAAAAATTATGTCATATCATTTGAACGAGAATAATATAAATAGATATGGTAGATTTGAGAAAATAATGATGGATTTAGATTATAATAAAGCGTCTATTAAGCTTGAAGAAATGGAAGGAAAAAAAATTCCTCCGTTTAAAATTAAGCAAAAGGTTTCTCAACTATTAAGGAACTTTATTTTGTCCGGCGGCTCGCAATTTAAATGATTGGGAACAGCGTAAATTTAAAGAAGTTGCTCTCTCTAGAAGAGGGCTAACATAT
>CAUWDL010000112.1:0-3176 GCA_963557285.1 uncultured Bacilli bacterium
AATATTTAAGGTTAAATATTGCATTTATTACAATAATTTATTAACTGAATATTAATGATAATTCGATAATTTTTATAATATTTTATTAATAATTATTTTAAAATTAAAATATTATTATATTTATTTCTCAGCTTTTTTAAGGCTCGATTAAGTTATATTAATGTACATTGCAATTTTTTTCTAAGAAACATAATTTTTATTTTTAAGGTTCAAAATAATACCTAAAATCGTAAAATGAGACTTAACTTATATTTTATTTAAGGTTAATTATTTGTTTTTAAATGTATGAAAAAATTAATTATTTATTTAAAAAATAATACAGGTAATATAATACGTATGAGGTTTTTAAGTACAAAAAACAACTAAGAATTTCTTCTTAGTTGTTTTATAGATTTTATTTTTTTCTAGTTAGCAGCAACTTCTTCTTTTTCTTCAACTGGTTTAATTTCTTTTGTTGATTTGAAGTTAAAGAAACCTGAAACAGCAATAACAACCATAGAAATAAAGAATAAGATAAAGCTTGGAGCGCCTGTATTCATAGCACCAACTGCATCTGGATTATCAACATCTAATTGAGTAAACCATAATGTACCCATTAAATATGATCTAGCATTGATGACAAAAATGAAACAAACACCGAATAATACGCCAGCTATCAATAATGGAAGATAAACCGTTAAGAAATCATTTCCACGTTTATTTCCTATGAATGCTGCAAAAATAAATAATGCAACACTGATTAATGAAAGTACAACAATCCAAGCCATTTCATCAATGTTATAGCCAAGGTATGTGTTACTTACACATGCGAAGATAAATCCAATAAATCCTAAGATTACACCAACTGTAGCGATATAACCACCAACTCCTAAATGAAAGAAGTTATGTATTTTTTTCAAGAATTTCATAATTACTTAGCCTCCTCGACTGTGTCTTTATCTTTTTTGAAGCAATTTAACCAAATGTCAACACCTAATGTAATTGCTGTAAGTGCAGCACTAATACCGATAACTGAGAAATATGTTGCTCTCCACCATGTCATGTTCCAGTAACTTGTTGTTCCTGTAGTTAAAGTATTTGCATAGTTACTTTGTGTTAAAATATATAAATCACGATGGACTGAATCTCTTACTTGTTGTTGTAAGAATGGATCATTATCAAATATTTCATAGAATGTTTCTGGTTTTGGTTGGTTTCTGTCTCCGATAATAGCATCAAATGATGTTATACCAGCAGCGACACAATCTTCGAAATAATCTAAATCGTCATCAAGGTCACTTACGACATATCCTTTAAAACCCCATTCTCCTCTAAGGATATCAGTTAACATTCCGCTTGAACATGTGACTTCAACAGGTCCAATCTTTGAGAAGGAAGTCATAACACCTAATAAGCCTTTATCATCAGTGATATTTCCTTTTTCATCAACTGTATCGTATTTAGTAGCTTCAAATGCAATTTGGAATGCTCTTAATTCATTCTCTCTACCTCTTTGTTCGGTAAGATAAGGAGCGACACCACCTCTACTTGTTTCTTGGTCATTGAATGCGAAGTGTTTAGGTGCAGCAATTAAACCTTTATCTAAACATCCGATTGAATATTCCATAGCCATTGTTCCGGTTAAAACAGGATCTTCTGAATAATATTCAATATTTCTACCATTGTAACCAGTACGGTGTGTATTCATACTTGGGCCCCATAAGATTGGTAAACCAACAAATAAAGCATCATTACCCATCATAACACCTTGTTGTTTAGCTAATTCAACATTAAATGTACTAGCAACAACAGTTGCTGAAGGGAATGTTCTCATACCAAATTGTGCATTTGGATCATCTTTTTTAACAATCCAATCTGGTTGAGCATCTTCAGAATATGTAGTCTTTGAAATAACTGCTAAGTCTCTATCACCAACACCATTTGGACCGTTTTCAGTGATTGCTCTTCCACCGACATAACCTAACGATTCAAGATCTGTCCATTTTCTATTACCGTTATAGATGAAATCAATTCCTTCGTGTAAATCGAGTTGATCTAATAAATCATCCCATCTTGGATCATCATATGGAAGTCCATTAATACTAGCGAATTCTAAGTCACCTGCTTTTCCAAATGTTGGCTTTTCAACATCTTTATGTTCTTCAGGATTATAGATATCACCATTAATTAATTTAGCCATATCAGGAGTGACTGACATTGTATCATATGTTTTAGGGAATGTTGCATTCCAATCACTTCTTGTTAAATTAGTTACTTTTCCTTTATCAAATGTGTTCCAATCAGCTTCTTTTAACGAATTTTTAACTTTTACTCCAGCTTTTGAAACATTGAATGTATTTTCATCAAATTTAGGATATTCAAATTTAAATACTTTTGTTGAATCTCCATTGTAATCCATTCCATCAGCTGTAGTTTTACCTAATGAAGCTAAAATGTTATTTAATGCATCATGTGCACCATTACCGATAGCGAAATAGTGATTTCCGGCATCAAGAATATATGAACCATTTCCACCTTTTGCAGTACTATCCCATGATGCTAAATTTTGTAAATCGACATCAACGACGACAGTTTCTGAAGCACCTGGTTCAAGAATAGCAGTTTTGCCATAGCCTAATAATTGAATTGCGCTCTTTTCAACATTATGTTGTTTATCATAATCGGTATATGGCGCTTGTCCATAAACTTGAACAACATCTTTACCCGCTACTTTTCCTGTATTTGTAACTTTTACTGAAATTTGAGCTGTAATATTGTGGTTCTTGTTAGTGAATTTAGGTGTGCCAACTATTTCTTGTTTAAATGTTGAATATGATAAGCCATAGCCAAATCCATATGACATTTCTTTTTGATATTTCCAAGCATTGCCATCAACTGAGCCTGCATTTCCATTAGCGTTTCCTTTTCCTAAAACACTATCAGCATATCTTGTTTCATAATATTTATAACCAGTATAAATACCTTCAGCTTCAATAACGTAGTCTGTACTTGTTCCTTTTGCTCTCTTTTTTAAATCTTCCTTATTTGCATAAGAATATTTGCCAAAGTTTTGCATTGCTGGTGAACCAACACTATTAACTGCGTAAACATCAGCTAAATGTCCACTTGGATTTGCTTTTCCTGAAATAATATCAGCAACACCATTAGCACCGTAGTTTCCAGCAATTCCCATCCAA
>CAUWDL010000113.1:0-3126 GCA_963557285.1 uncultured Bacilli bacterium
ATTGTTGGAGGTGGAGGCTGGAAGAGCTATAAATCAGCACAATTAGAAAGTTTTGATGCTTTTATTAGCAGCGATATGCCACATCATGCTAGACGTGATATTGCTTTATACAAATTTAATTATTTAGATATTCCCCATGAAGTAGAAAAAGCTTTCATTCCTTTTATGAAAGAAAAACTACTATCAATTGACAGTAGTTTAGAAATTATAACAGTTGATCATGAGAAGATGCCGAAAGTGATTTGTAAGTAAGATAATTATAAATTTCTCTCACTGTATAATCTTGAACTGAGCCGTCTGCAAGCAAAAGCACGCGGCTTTTTTCTTTGAAATTAATAGACATAACATCTTCGACGGTAGAAACTGTCGCATAAAGTATTTTTTTAGTAGTTAAATGGTAATATTCTAGTAAATATTTATCTTGCTTCTTGTTTGAACTGATAAAAAGAACGGTATCATAATCTTGAATTGTTTTATCTAAGTTATATTTTCGCTCAAAATTTTCATCACTAATTTTGCTTTCGATAGTAGCAGCTGGTAATAAATTTTTAATATAACTTAATGATTCATCAAAATTAGAGCCTGTTAATTCTGATTGATATAAGATATGAGTTTTTGACTTATTGAACTTGTTACTTGTAATTATGCTTTTAGCTTTTGAAGGATTGTTTACATCATAGAAAACGAAACTGAATTTTGCTTCTTCAGATAAAACTCCTGCCTCAATTGTATTAGTATTGCCTACAAAAATTAAATTTAATTTTCCCTTTGAATTGTTGATAAAAGAAATTTTTTCTTTTATTGAAATGGAAGTAGTTTCAAAAAATCTAAAATTATATTTTTTTAGTAGATTTAATGTGCTGCGACTGCAACCATAAGCCGATGTTATAACAACAACATCATTGTTTAATTTTTTGATAAAATCATTAAAACCAAGGTATGGTATATCAATAACATCAATTCCCAATGCTTTAAGTTCAGTTTTTACAGGACCGGCATTCAATAGCCCTCCAAGTAATATGATTTTTTCACCTGGAAAGATAGATCTAACTTTATGTGCTGTATTCAATAAGTTTTGTAATAATGTTGAATAGCCGTAAGGCTGAATTAAAATAGTTTCCATAATATAATTTTAACATTTTTAATGAAAAAAACATAAAAATTATATAGAATTATTTTATGAAGTTTAGTGCATTTAATATAGAAGTAGATTTAAGTAATACTTTAGAAAAATTAGGATATGTTGAAGCTACGGCGATTCAACAAGTAGTAATACCAAAAAGTTTGAAAGGCGAAAACATTGTTGCTAAAAGTGAGACTGGAAGTGGTAAAACACATTCTTTTTTAATACCTGCAATTAATAACTGTGTAGAAAATAGTGAATTGCAAACAATTATTTTAGCTCCAAGCAGAGAATTAGCTAGACAAACCTATGAATTCGCTAATTCAATTGTTAAAAATCTCAGTAATAAAAAAATTAAGTTAAAATTATTTATTAGTGGTGAAGACTCAAACAAAGCTCTTGCCTCGTTTAAAAATGGATGTAATATTTTGATTGCTACACCAGGTAAGTTAAAAAGTTTGATTGAATTGTCTGAATTTAATTTAGAAAATTTAAAAACTTTAATTTTAGATGAAGCTGATATGCTTTTTGATAGCGGATTCTTTCCAGTAATCGATTCAATTTTAAAAAAGTGCTTACATAATCCACAAATTGAAGTTTTTAGTGCAACGATTCCTGAAGCATTATCAATTTTTTTAAAAAAGTATATATCACCTGATTTCGTTGTTGATTCATCAAGAGAAGAATTAACGTCAAGAACTGTAAAACATTATTTCATAAATACAAAGCATAAGGATAAAAACGAGATGCTTTTACTTTTTATAAAGCAATTTAATCCGTATTTACTTTTAATATTTGCTAATTCTAAGAAAAAAACTAGAGAGATATATAATTTTTTATATGCAAATAAAATTAAATGTGGAATTTTAAGTGGTGAACTTGAGCCTAGAGAAAGAAAATCAATGCTTAGAAGAATTAACAATGATGAATTTAGAGTTGTTGTTTGCTCTGATTTAGCAAGTAGAGGATTAGATATTCCTAATGTTAGTGATGTTGTAAATGTTGATATACCTAATAATACAGAATATTACTATCATAGAGCTGGTAGAACTGGTAGAAATTTTACTAGTGGTAATAGTTATGTTTTCTATGATCATGATTCCTATGAACTACCAAAAAAATTAATTAAAGATGGACTAAGTGTTTCATTTATGAAAGTTGATGGCGACAAATTTGTTGAAACATCATCACCTTTAAATAATATAAAGCGAAAGCAAAAAAAAGCTCCAACTGATTTGGATTTAGAAATCAAAAAAGCTAAATCAATGACAATGTCTAAAAAAGTTAAACCTGGATATAAGAAAAAGGTAAAAATTGCTATAGATAAAGTTAAAAGAAAGCATAAAAGAGAAATTATAAGAAAAGACATTAGAAGACAAAGAGAAGAACGCTATATTCGTGAAAGCAAAGAGAATCGATAGCTATGAGTGATATTTTTTTAATTGGAAGTCATGTTTCTATGTCTGGTCCTAAATATTTTTTAGGAAGTGTTTTAGAAGCGATAAATGATGGTGCTAATACGCTGATGTTTTATACTGGTTCACCTCAATGTAATAAAAGAACAGATATTTCTAAATGCAAAATAGAAGAAGGAAAAGAATTAATGAAGCAAAATGGTATTGACATTAATAATATTGTT
Organism: uncultured Bacilli bacterium; assembly: GCA_963557285.1. Lineage (GTDB taxonomy): Bacteria > Bacillota_I > Bacilli_A > RFN20 > CAG-826 > Onthovivens. The sequence goes on from CAUWDL010000113.1 coordinate 2,763, forward strand.
TGCCATGCTCCCTATCTAATAAATATTGCTACGCCTTTAAATACAGAAAAGCACGATTACGCTGAAAACTTTTTGCTTTCTGAACTTAATCGTTGTCATGCTTTTGGAGCAAAATTACTTGTTTTGCATCCTGGATGCCATATAGGTCAAGGAAAAGAAGTAGGAATTCAAAATATCATTTTTTCACTAAATAAAATTTTAGGAAATATTGATTTTGATATTACGATTTGCTTAGAAACTATGGCCGGAAAAGGAAGTGAATGTGGTTCTAGTCTTGAGGAGATTAAAGAAATAATCAATGGAGTACGATATAAAGACCGAATTGGTGTTTGTATAGATACTTGCCATCTTAATGACGCTGGAT
>CAUWDL010000114.1:0-3032 GCA_963557285.1 uncultured Bacilli bacterium
CGCTTACCATATATGATGGAAGATTTAACAATTCCGAGACATATGTGCCTTTTGTAAAACATGTGAAATCAAAATGAATTAATCCAAAAATGATTGCGGTTCCTAAATATGCCCATATTCTGCTATATTTTTTAATAAAATTAAATAATCCAGCACGGTAAGTTAACTCTTCACAGATCGGACCTAATATACCTAAAACGATTACTGACAAGAATGGAAATATATCAGTCATCGAGTCGATTGTAGCTTCGTTGTTGTTAACTCCAACGTTTCCAAATGATTTAAAAATTAAACCAATTGCCGAAGAAACAACAATCAAGAAGAAGCCGTTCATTACTCCATTTAACCACGTAGATCCTTTCTTAAAATCACCAATAAATTTTATTACATCTGAGTTCATGATTAATGCTAGTACTCCAAACATTAGGAAATACATTGAAAATTTTAAAGCGGCCGAACCCTGAATGTTATGAATAAAATGAAGATTTGGAAATAATCCAAATATCATTGATAGTAATTGAGCAAACATTTGAAACCCAATTGAGCCTATCAAAAATAGAGCAATAGATTTATATGGAGTTATATTTATTTCCCTAGTTGGGAAGTCAAAAAAACGAACCTTGTTTGATTTGGGCTCTATAACGTTACTTTCTTGTGTCTTTATTTCAGATGATGATTCATTTTTCTTATCTACAGGATATCCACAATAAGGACATGTAATTGAATCTTCATCTATTAATAGACCACATTTCTTACACTTAATTTTTTCTTTCATTATTTATATTATATAATAAAAGATAGGTATGAAAAATAATTTAACGATAAAGAATCGAGTAGAAACATTAATTGAAGTTGAAAAATCAAAATTTGTTGGCATTTGCTTCCCTATAAGCAGTGAAAATGATGTTAATAAATATTTAGATTTAGTAAGAAAAGAGCATCCAAAAGCTAGACATCAATGTTATGCATATATTCTTAATGGTCAAGAAAAATATAGTGATGATGGTGAACCACAAGGAACTGCTGGGAAGCCAATTTTAAGTCAATTAGAAAGCAACAATCTAACAAATACATTACTTATTGTTGCTAGATACTTTGGTGGTACTTTACTAGGTAGTGGTCGCCTTTTAAGAACGTATCTTAAAAGTGCAAAGGAAACAATTCAAGCTAGTGAAAAGGTTGAATTAGTTGAAATGAATAAATATAGAGTACAAATTGAAATTGATTTTTACCAAACATTTCTTAATTATTTAAAAAGGATGGGTTTTATTATTCTAAACACATCATTTAATGATAAAATAACATTAGATTTTTTAACTCCAAAAAATTTTAATGAAGATTTAACTTCACTATATTTTGGAAAGTTAGATTTAATCGGAAAAATTAATTATATATACAGAAAGGATATAGCATGAGCGAAAATTGTACACATAACTGCGAATCATGCGGCGTTGAAGGCTGCCATGAAAGAATTGAAAAAGTAAAGTCAAACAATGAATCTACAATTAAAAAAACAATCGCTATTGTAAGCGGAAAAGGCGGTGTAGGTAAAAGCTTTGTTACTTCTTTGATCGCAAGTAAATTAGCTAAAGATGGTAAAAAAGTTGGAATTTTAGATGGAGATATAGTTGGTCCATCTATCCCAAACTCTTTTAATATTCATCAAAGCGCTTATGGAAATGAAAATCAACATATTGTACCAGCAGTTACTGAAGGCGGAATAAAATTAATTTCTTCAAATTTACTCCTTGAACATGAAGAAGATCCTATTATTTGGAGAGGTGGATTAATTTGCTCTTTATTAAAACAATTTTATACAGATGTTGCATGGGGTGAATTAGAATATTTATTAATTGATATGCCACCAGGAACAAGCGATGTCACATTAACTACATTCCAATCGATTCCATTAGATGGAATTATTGTTGTAACTTCACCACAAGATCTAGTTTCTTTAATCGTCAAAAAGGCGATTAATATGGCTAAAATGATGAATATTCCAATTTTAGGTGTCGTTGAAAATATGAGCTATGTAGAATGTTCTAAATGTCATGAACATATAGAAATCTACGGTCATTCAAGATTAGAAGAATTTTGCAAAGAAACAAATACTAAGGCTATTACAAAGCTACCAATAAGACAAGAAGTAGCTAATTTAATCGATAAAGGAAGTGCTGAAGAAATCGTCGACTTAATGCCTGAAGTTGAAAAGATTGCTGAGGTTATTGAAGGTATTTAATTATGATTTCGGTCAAAGAAATAGTTCAAAGAAGAGAAAAACTTTATCAATTTTTAGATGACAATTCTGTAATGATTCTTTATGCTGGTGTCGCAAAGAAAAAAAGTGCAGATGAAGATTATGAATTTTGTGTAAATAGAAATTTTTTCTATCTAACAAATATAAGACAAGAAGGTTCTATTCTTTTTGTTGCAAAACAAGATGGCATTATAAAAGAATATTTATTTGTAAGTGAATATGATGAATTAAAAGAAAAATGGACAGGAAAAAGATTGACGGCTGACGAAGCTAGAAGTCTAAGTGGAATAGATAATGTCATGTATTTAAATACTTTTGAAAGTGAACTAGATTTAATATTGAAGAAAAAAGATAGTGCTTTTGGAAGGATTTCTACTATTTACTTTGATTTAGAGCCAGAAAATATAATTGATGGATTTAAAACAATTGAGCAAACAAAAGATATTTTACTTATAAATTATCCTTGGCTAGAAGCTAAAGATGTTTACTCAAAAATAATCAGTTTAAGAATGGTTAAAAGTAAAGATGAAGTTGCTGAATTAAAAGAAGCAATCAATAAAACAAGTATTGGTCTAAAAAATATTTTAAAGAAGATAAGACCTGGATTGTATGAATATCAATTATCAAGCTTATTTTATTATACTGTCCAAGATTATGATTTTAGTGAATTAAGCTTTCCAACGATTTGCGCTAGTGGTGTTAATGCTACATGTTTGCATTATCCAACACCAAAAGCGAAAATTAAAGATGGCGATTTAGTTTTATTTGATTTAGG
>CAUWDL010000115.1:0-2974 GCA_963557285.1 uncultured Bacilli bacterium
ATATGGAATTAAAAATGCTTTGTTTAGCGCTTTACAACTTGATGGTGTCACCGAAAAAATAGATGCTGTTAAGGCGAAAACATATTTTGAAAACAATACAGTTTGCTTATTCGCTGGTGGAATTGGCAAGCCAGGATATACAACTGATACAACGGCGGCAACACGCGCTATTGAGGTTGGCGCTGATGCAATTTTATTTGGCAAAAATGGAACTGATGGTGTTTATACAGCGGATCCTAACAAGGACGAAAATGCACAATTTATAAAAGAAATCTCGTATTCAAAAGTTATTGAAATGGGATTGAAAGTAATGGATACTTCAGCTGCAAAGCTTTTAGAAAATACTAATATTGTCACAAGAGTATTTTCAATGGATGATATTAATAATTTTTTTGAAGTTGCAACTGGTAAAAATATAGGAACAACTATTAAGGAGTAAAATATGGATATTTTAGATGAAGCAAAAGTAAAAATGGGAAAATCAACTGAATCATTAGAATTAAATTTATCTACACTTAGAACAGGCAGAGCAAATGCTGCCCTATTAGAAAATTTGTATTGTGATTATTATGGAGATAAAATGCTCGTTAACCAAATTGCTGCAATTAAGGTTCCAGAGCCAAAACAACTTTTGATTTTACCATACGATCAAAGTGACATTAAATCTATTGTTGCTGCAATTAACGCAAGCGATATCGGAATTAATCCTGTTGTAGATGGAAAGCAAATTAGACTTGTTTTGCCTGCTTTAACTGAAGATAGAAGAAAAATGCTTGCAAAGAAAGCCAAACAATATGGCGAAGAAGCAAAAGTAGCAATTAGAAATATAAGAAGAGATTTAATGGATATCATTAAAAAAGACGAAAGTTATTCAGAAGATGCTAGAAAGAAAGAAGAACAAGATCTTCAAAAAATTACTGATGAATCAATTAAGAAAGTAGATTCTATTGTAAAAGAAAAAGAAACAGAAATTTTATCAATATAAAATGAAAAAGCTTTTTAATAAAGATGAAAAATCTTTACCAGAAGAGGGAAAAGTAAGTCCTGAAACGAATTTAAAGCGCGAACATTATATGAACAGTCTTAATATTGAGACTAAAAATTCTATGAAAAATAGAATATTGATAGGCATTATGCTTGTTTGTATAGTTGTTCCGTGCTTAATTTTAGGTGATTACGTTTTTGCTGCCTTAGTTGCATTTGCGTCAATTATTGCATGTCATGAAATAATTAATACTCCACAATCTTTGGAAAAAAGATTTAATTGGGTACTATATTTATTTGCATATATCATGATGATGGCGCTTGTTTTCTGGGTTATTATCAAAAACAATTTAGTTGCATATCATAGCAATCCTGATAATTTCGTATTTGAATTATCGAAAAATTTTGATGGTCCAAGAATCTCTTTATCTGCATTTTTTATTTGTGTTGCGTTCTTTTTCTTAGATACTTTAGTTGATAAAAAGTTTAAAATGAATGATGCCTTTTATTTTATAGGTATGTTACTTATTATTTCTGTAGGCTTTCAATCACTTTTATTCTTAAGATATGCACCTATTAATTACGCAAATCTTGGAAATATTGACGTTACTACAGCAAGTTTTAAATATGGACAATCAATGCTCTTGATTTTTTATATGTTAATGGGAACTTGTTTAAATGATGTTGGTGCTTATTTTGTTGGAGTAATGTTTGGTAAACATAAAATGTGCCCTAGCATTTCTCCTAAAAAAACATGGGAAGGATTTGCAGGCGGTATTATTATTTCAGTAGCAGCAACATTAACTTTTGCTTTAACTTTAGATTTATGCAATGTTCCACTTATGGCAGGTGTATTAGATATTGACCATTGGTACAATGTTTTAATCTTATCTTTAATCATGCCTTTATTTGGTGTATTTGGCGATTTAATTTTTTCACAAATTAAGAGAACATATAATATTAAAGATTTCGGTAAAGCTTTACAAAGTCATGGTGGAGTAATTGATAGATTAGATTCTATTTTTATTGTCTCTATTGTTATGTCACTTTTAATTGAAGTGATGGCTAATAACTGGAGTATTTTTTAACTAAAATGTATAAAGTTTTAATTTTAGGTGCGAGCGGTTCCATAGGCTCACAAACTATTGATGTTTTAGAAAACAAGTTACAAGATGATTATGAACTTGTTGGCTTTAGTGTAGGTGTTCGTGTTGATTGTGTTGCAAATATTTTAAGCAAACATAAAAATGTGAAATATATATGCACTAAAAAAGAAATTGATGCAAAGATCATTGCAAATAAATATAAAGATGTAGAAGTATTTTTTGGCGATTCAGGTTTATTGGAATTAATTAAAAAATCTAACTCTGATATTGTAGTAAATGCATTAACAGGCTTTGCGGGTATGTTACCTAGTATTGAATGTTTGAAACTCTCTAAAATTTTATGTCTAGCAAATAAAGAAAGTCTTGTTGTTGGAGGCAATATTATAAATAATTTGCTTTCTAAAGGGTATGGAAAACTTTATCCAATTGATAGTGAACACGTCGCTATCGCTAAATGCTTATTTAATAAAAAATATAAAGATATTAATAAAATTCTTATAACAGCTAGCGGTGGACCTTTTTTTGATACTCCTATAGACGAATTTAAAAATATTACTGTCGAGAAAGCCTTAAACCATCCAACATGGAAAATGGGTAAAAAGATAACAATAGATAGCTCGACAATGATGAACAAGGTGTTTGAAATTGCAGAAGCTTATTATTTATATAATGTTCCTGTTGATAAGATTGAACCGATAGTTGATAGAAAATCAAAAGTTCATAGCATGGTCAAATTTAATAATGGAGATATTTATTTAAATGTTGGGCCAAGTGATATGCGAATTCCAATTTATTACGCTTTAACTTTTGGAAAGTGTGATAAGAATAAGTTTGACGATGTAGAAATTAATACTTTTAATAATTATACTTTTTATCCAATGAAT
>CAUWDL010000116.1:0-2925 GCA_963557285.1 uncultured Bacilli bacterium
CTTGAAATGAACCCCTTGCTTACTCGAGGCCAAGCATATTTCTATGCTAGACACTGTACTATAGGAATGTCTTACACGATAGCACAATACAAAAAAGAAGTTGGCTGTGCTTATGAAACAGCGAGAAGCAGTATGGATGGCTTAACTTCATTAGGTTATTATGCAAAAAAACAACTTAAAAATAAGTATATCTATACCCCAATTAAAAGAAATTAGAAAAGGAGAAAGATAATGAAATTAAATATTAATGTTCTAGGTTCTGCAAATACTGGCTTATATTTTTTATATATTATTTTAGTCTTTGGAGCTTTATGTTTAATTGTTTTTCTAATTCGTAAATTTGTAATCAACAAAAATAAAGATAAAAAAGAAAAACCTGATGAAGAAAAGGCTGCTAGTGAAACACTAAATAGATATTTAGAAGATGTTAAAGATCCTGAGGCTCAAAAGCAATTTGATGAATACGAACAAAATAGTAACAACGAAAACAAATAGTCTCTATATTCATATACCTTTTTGCAGCAAGATATGTCCTTATTGTGATTTTGTTAAAACATTAGATATTCTTGATTTTAAATCAAGATATCTAGATGAGCTAATAAAAGACATTAATAATCTTGTTTCAATGGGGTATTTTTTTAAAACGATTTATGTTGGTGGTGGTACACCAAGTGTTTTAACATGTGACCAATTAGAAAAAATATTAAAAGCAGTTAAGCCTTTACTCGATTTTACGTATGAATTTACTTTTGAAGCTAATCCAGAATCATTAAGTGAAAATAAATTAAAAATATTATCTAAATATGGAGTTAATCGTATTTCAATTGGTGTCCAATCGTTTAATAAAAAAGTATTAAATTATATAGGAAGAGATTATGATGTTAATATTATTGAGTTAATTAATCTTACTAAAAAATATATTTGTAATATCAATGTTGATTTTATTTATGGACTTCCTTTTCAAAATTTTAACGATATAAAAAATGATTTAAATGAATTTTTGAAACTAGAAATAAATCATATTTCCATTTATTCTTTGATATTAGAAAAAGGTACAACTTTTTATAATGATCAAGTGAAGGAACTGGATGAAGACACTAATAGAGAATATTATGATTATATAGTCTCATTCTTAAGAGAAAACGGGTTTAAAAGATATGAAGTGTCAAATTTTGCAAAACAAGGTTTTCAAAGTAAACATAATTTAACGTATCGGAAAGACGAAGAGTATATAGGTATAGGAATCGGAGCTAGTGGCAATTTTAACAATAAACGATATAGAATCTCTGGTTCACTAAATAAATATTTAGATGGTATTAGGGATGCAGAAGTAGAATCTATTACGAAGCAAGATGACAAAGAGTATTATTTGATTTGCAACCTTAGACTTGAAGATGGTTTTAATGTAAATGATTATATAAATAGATTTGGTGAAAATATTTTAGAAGCTAAAAAAAGTGTTATTGATGAACTGATTTCTACAGGGCTTTTGATACTCGAGGATAATTATTTGAAATGCACTGATAATGGTATAGCATTGCTTGATTTAGTTTTGCTAAAGTTAATATAAGTGTTACTTTAAGCTTATTTTGATTCTAGAATAGTTAGACTAGTACATAAATAGTATAAAAATAGTTATAAATTAGCAATTTATACACGCATACTAAGATCGTGAATAATTCATGATTCAAGAAAAAAGAAAAAAAGTTTATCACATTAGACTTTTTTATTGACAGTGCTAAATTTTGTAATAAAATATACTTAGCACTTAGGAAAAATGAGTGCTAGAAAGGGTTATGGTATGGAGCTAACTAGAAAAGATAAAATTTTAAAATTAATAGTTGAAGACTTCATTAAAACAGCTCAACCTGTTGGAAGTAATTATCTTATTGATAAATATAAATTAAATCTTTCAAGTGCAACTATCCGTAATGAAATGAATCAACTTGAAAAAGAAGGATTGCTCGAAAAGACTCATACTTCAAGTGGAAGAGTTCCTTCCACAAAGGGCTATAAGTATTATATCGATCATTTAAAAACTTCAAAGATTGACGAAAAGATTAAAAATCAAATCACAGATATCTTTGATACTTCTTCAAGTGTAGAAGAAATCATGAGCAAAAGTTGTGAGATTTTAAGTCATATGACGAATCTCGCTAGCGCTGTACTTGGACCTGGTGCTGATGAAGAAAAATTAGTCAGCGTTCAGCTAGTACCTATCAATAATTCAGCTGTTACAGCAATATTTATTACAGATAAAGGATACGTAGAAAATAAGACTTTTGTAATGAATGGCGATGCTGAAATTCAAGATGTTAAAAAAACAATTGAAATTTTAAATGATAGACTAGTCGGAACGAAGATAAGTGAATTAGTGCCAAAGTTAGAAGGCATTAAGCCGATTATCTCTGATTATATTTCTGATTATACGTTCATCTATAATGCTTTATTAAAAACTTTCTATGAGTTCTGTTCTAAACGAAAAGAGTTTTATGGAAAAGAAAATTTACTTCATCAACCTGAATTCGAGAATGATCCAAATGAATTAAAGAAAATATTTGGATTGATTGATAGTTCGGGAAATAAGTTGGAATCATTATTAGATAAATCTAATTCAAACTTATTAATTAATTGTGGTGAAATAGATCAAAACTTTGATGATGTTAGTGTTGTCTCAAAGGAAATTGTAGCTAATGGTCAAAACATTGGTAGAATTGCAATTATTGGTCCAACGAGAATGGATTATTCAAAGGTATTGAATAATTTAGACTATGTGGCAAAAAGAATTATGGAGCACTTAAATTATGAAGATATTCAAGAGGAGGACAAAGATGGAGAATAAAGACGTCAAGAATGAAGAGTCCAAAGTAACTGAAGAAGTTGAGGAAAAAAATGAGAAAATTGAAGCTTCTAAAGTTAGTAAAA
>CAUWDL010000117.1:0-2793 GCA_963557285.1 uncultured Bacilli bacterium
CATAAATATAATAATTTTAAATAAAATGTTATAAAATGAATAATAAAAGATATTTTTTTTAAAAAAATTATTTTGATTTGATTAAAAAAATATAAGTATGATAATAAAAATAGAAATAATAATTTGATTATATAATAAAAAGGAGGTTTTATGAGAAAAATTAATGCTGCCTTTTTAACTACAATTGTAGGTATATGTACCATAACTTGCAATTGCTCTAAAGGGAATATTGAGTCGTATAATGATGCGTCTAAAGCTATTAGGAATGAGAACGTTTATCGTAAGAAAATGGATTTTCCAGTTTCTAAAGACGAAGAAATTCTTTTTAAAAAATCACCATGTTTGAACAATGAAAACGATAGTTATTATTCATGGGATAATAGTGTTAAATCTACTGGCCAAAATATATTTAACAAATTTTGTAGTGATTACTATTATTTTTCTATAGTAAATAAAACAAATATTCAGATTGAAATAGATGAAAATAAAACAAAAAGTACTAATTTTTCTTTTTATTTATATAAAAATTGTTTTTCTGTTTCAAATGAAGATTATAAACTAAGCAGTAATATTCGCTCGTGTACTGATGGAGATACATTTACTGGCTATTATAAGTATACAGAAACTTTATTTCCTGGTACATATAGTGATATTGACATACCTAAATTTAATAAAGGAACGTTGGTTTTTAAGGAGAAAATAGTATGAAGAGAACTTGCTTTTTATTACTCTCATGTTTACTGTTAAGTTCATGTTCGGAAGAGACTATCGAGTTTGATGTTGAAATAGATCAAGCTTCGCAAAAATTTAAGAAAAGTATTGATGATGGAAGGTACGAAACCGGTTTTTATAATATTTCTGATGAAGTTATTTATAGAAGAGACATAGATTTTTATGATACAAATAGTCTAAATCTTAAAAAGAAAATAACTGATTATTGTGGCTTCGAAATAGAAGGAGATATATTTGCTGAAAAAGATTATATATTAAATTTATATAAGTATTGCATGTTTCATGAAGAAAGTGAGTATGATAAAAATATAAATTTGACAAAGTATAGAAAAGATAAGACGCAATATGTTAAATCTAAGAATTTATATTTAAAAACTTCAGCAATTGCTGAAAGTGATGGAAAAAAGAAAATTGTTGAAGCGGAAAAATACCCACCTACAAATATTTTGTGTAAAATATATTTTCCAACATGCCTACATAATAACGGTAAAATTAGTGGAGTGAAATCTACCGAATTCATAGAAAGCTATTGTTTTAAAGATGATGTTTTTTCTCATACAAAAATAGGAATTAAAAATGATTTTATGGAGCAACATAAGTTTTATTTAGTTGATAAAAAAATAGTTGCAGCTACTCAATCACGAAAAATAACAGATGGAAACTCTATTATCTTTGATAGATCCTATTTTGTACAAGCGGATTTGCAAAAAATTAATGGTATCACATATATATTGGAGTATGAGAAAGATGTTAATTATAGAACTTTATCAGATAATGAATTTTCAAAAAAATCATTTGAAATAGGAGAACCTTATTTATGAAAATTGCAAGATTAATACCTCTTATGAGTTTAATTGTTTTAACTTCTTGCTCGAACTATAGTATAAATCAAAAAATTTCAGCAAATGATTATATTAATTATATAAATTCTTATGATTCTAATTTTTATAATGCGCCTATAGGAACAATTAAAATAACCATGCAAGGAACAAGGCCATATAATAAATGTGGTTGTTCACATTATTATATTACTGGCGTTGCTGAAGGAAATTTTGCTCATAATTTTAATAGTTTTAACGCTATTAATTATCGATATGACATTAAAAGTTGGACTCTTGGTAATCAGTATGGAAATACTAGTAGCACTGTTCCAACTAGAATAAAAAAGCAACATGTTATCGCGGAATGTTCTAACAAAGTTATTAAAGAAACATTTACTCGTTCATTTGATGATAGTGAAAAGCCTTATAATGTTGAGACTGAAAAATATATAAATTCAACGTTTTTGGCTTTTGGCACATATGAAGGAACATCTTTTGGATTGTCAAAGGATGAATTAGAAAATAACAGTGATATTTATTTAGCTAATAAAAATGGAACAAAAACGTATGAAATTATATCTAAAACTTGCAACGCAAAAACAAGAATCACTGGAGGCGAAAATCCATTAATTGAGTACTATTACCTTGGTGATGATACTCGCAACCAGGCAAGTTTTACATTGGAATATATTCCTAATTCTCGATATACAGATGAAGATGTTAGTCTAGAGCCAACTGAAGGTTATGCAGAAGTACATAGATTATATACATCTATGAAATATATACTTCCTGATGATTAGTGTTTTTAAACTTCCTTTTTTGTGGATATAAAATTAGTAAATTTAAAAAATATTAAGGATATATTACTTCTCTAATTATTAAACTATGTTATTTATTATCAATTTTATGATGAAGCATTTATTATTTATATATTTTTATGTTTAGTAAAATACGGTGAACAAATATGTTAGATGACTATTTCATTAACAGACTGCATATAAAGTTAACGCATTTTATGAGCAATCTAAAAATCAAGACAATTGGGCAAACAATTTAATCACTTATTATTGTGAATTAATAACTATTAGATCTTGGTTTTAGTTTGCAATTATTTCAAAAGATCATTAAGTAATTGTTCAAAAATAAAATACTTTAATTAATTGTGTGAAGCGTTAATCTAAATAATAATTAAACTTAGTCATCATTATAATGATATAATTAAACTATGAATGATATTTGT
>CAUWDL010000118.1:0-2772 GCA_963557285.1 uncultured Bacilli bacterium
GCAAATGACACAAGAATCGATATTCTTAAAAGAAATAATAAGCATTCACAATATATATTTTTAAATAAATTCGGTGATAAAATTAGCACTCGAGGAATAGAATATATATTCGGCTCCATTATTAAGAAAACATCTATTGATTTAGGTGTAAAATTTCATCCACATGTACTGAGGCATACATTTGCTACAAGGCTATTAGAAAATGGTGCTGACATTCGACAAATTCAAGAATTTCTTGGTCATGAGTCTTTAAATACTACTCAGGTTTATACTCATGTATCACTAGATAAAATTAAAAAAGAATATGAAATGTATTTTCCAAAATACGACAAGAATTAATTTCAAGTAAGTAATCTTATCTTTATAAAATCTTTAATTGAAAAAATATGGATAATGTGATATTATGCAAAAGACTTTTGAGCAATCAAAAGATTACACACATTGTGAATTCAATATCCAAGTCTATTTATATAGGGATGTTGTTAGAAGCAATGGAGGATATAACAAATAAAGGAGTCAGAAAATGGCAGAAGAAAAAACAGTTACAGTAGCTACTGAAAAAGCTACAAAAGAAAATATCATGGAAACAATCGTTCATGATGAAAACGCACAAGTCGTTACATTAAAGAAATTATTAGAAGCAGGAGTTCACTATGGACATCAAACAAAAAAATGGAATCCAAAAATGAAACCATTTATTTATTGTCCAAGAAACGGAATCTATATTATCGATTTAAACAAAACAAAAGATTCTTTAACAAATGCTTATAAAGCTTTAGAAAATATCGTTTTAGAAGGTGGTAAAGTTTTAATTGTTGGCACAAAAGATAATTGCAAAGAAATCGTTAAAACTGAAGCTGAAAAAAGCGGCTCATTCTATATTACAAATAGATGGTTAGGTGGAATTTTAACTAACTTTAAGACAATTCAAACAAGAATTAGAAAATTAAAAGATCTTGAAACAGCTGAAACAGATGGCTCATGGGAAAAATTACCTAAGAAAGAAGTTATTGCTTTAAGAAAAGAAAAAGAAAAATTAGCAAAGAACCTTGAAGGTATTAAAGAAATGAGAAAAATCCCTAACGCTTTAATCGTTGTTGATCCAACAATTGAATACAATGCAGTTAGAGAAGCTAATAAATTAGGAATTCCTGTTTTCGCAATTTGTGATACAAATTGTAATCCAGACGGAATTAGCTATGTTATTCCAGGAAATGACGATGCTACAAAATCAGTTAAATTAATTATTGGTGTTTTAAACGATGCTATTGTTGAAGCTAAAGGTGGTTTAACAGAAATTGCTTACACAAAAGATGAAGGCGAAGAAGTTACAATGAAAGATGCTATTAGACAAGCTGATAGAGAAAATACATTACGTTTAGCTGCAAGAAGAGAAATGCAAAGAGAAAGACTTGAAAGAGAAAAAGCAAGAAGAGAAGCTTTCTTAGCAAAACAACAAGCTGCTCAAAACGGTGAAGGAAAACAAAATAAAAAAGTCGAAAAGAAAGAAGAAAAAGCTGAATAAGCTTTTATAAAAGGAGAAAGATAAATGGCTGCAAATATTGAATTAATCAAAGCTCTTAGAGATAGATCAGGTGCTGGTATCATGGATTGCAAAAACGCTTTAGCTGCTTGCGATAATGATGTTGAAAAAGCATGCGAATGGTTAAGAGAAAAGGGCATTGCTAAACAAGCAAAGAAAGCAAGTAGAACTGCAGCAGAAGGTTTAATCGCTATTCACCACTGTGAAAAATGCGGAAGAACATCTATTGTTGAAGTTAACTGCGAAACAGATTTCGTCTCAAAAGCAGATCCTTTCAAGGAATTAGTTGAAGAATGTTCTAAAGTTGTATTAAAGAATGATGTTAAAACTGTTGAAGAAGCAACTGCTGCAACAGAAACACTATTTGCTAATGCAACTGTTAAATTAGGCGAAAAATTAACTTTCAGAAGATTTGAAATTATCGATACTGCTGAAGGCCAAGGTGTTGGAACATATATTCACGCAGGTGGAAAAATTGGTGTAGTCGTTGTTTTAGAAAAAGACAACCCAGAATTAGCTAAGGGAATCGCAATGACAATTGCTGCTAATAGTCCAAAATATAACCATATGAGTGATATTCCAGCTGAACTTATTGAAAATGAAAAGCATGTTCAACTTGAAGCTGTTAAAAATGATGAAAAATTAAAGAATAAACCTGAAGTAGCACTTAAGAAGATTATTGAAGGAAAAGTTAACAAATTCTTTAATGAATTAGTCTTAGATGATCAAGAATATATCTTAAATCCTGAATTAACAATTGCTCAAGCACTCAAGGACAATAATAACTCAGTAGTTAAATTTGTTCGTTATCAAGCTGGTGAAGGAATCGAAAAGAAAGTAGAAGATTTCGCTGAAGAAGTTGCTAAGCAAGTTGGTAATAACTAATTAAAAAATAATTTAGAAAAAAAGGGACAATTTTTTGTCCCTTTTGTTATAATTAGTAAAGGATTTTGTTATGTATAAAAAAGTTATTTTAAAATTAAGCGGTGAAGCACTACAAGATGATAAAAATCACTTAATATTGAGTGCTAAAAAATTGGATGATATCGGACTTCTTATAAAAAAATTTATTGACAATGGATTTAGTGTAGGAGTTGTAACAGGTGCTGGCAACATCTTTAGAGGAAGAATTGCTGAGGATGCTGGTATTAATGTTGAAGATGGTGACTTTATGGGGATGACTGGAACAATTATTAATTGTAAAGCTATTTCTAGCATTTTAGACAAAT
>CAUWDL010000119.1:0-2767 GCA_963557285.1 uncultured Bacilli bacterium
CAATAGATGAGTGCTACTGTGATTTCACTGATTTCTTTAGAATATACCATATAACTAACGGCTTATCTTTTTTTAAATCATTGCAAGAAAGATTATTTGAAAAAACAAAATTAAAATGCTCAATAGGAATTGCACCGACTAAATTTTTAGCTAAAATGGGTTCAGATTATAAAAAGCCTATGGGTATAACAGTCATAAGAAAAAAAGATATTTCTCGTATAATTTTTCCTTTGAAAATTAGCGCTTATTACGGTATTGGCAAAAAAACGGCTCCTAGGCTAGAAAAAATAGGAATTAAAACAATCGGTGATCTCTATAACGCTATCAAAGTAAATAATGCTGATATAAACGATATATTTCATAATTGTAAAGATGATGTGATTCAGTGTTTAGAAGGTGAATCAAGTGATATTGTATATGATGCGAGTAACGAAAAGAATAAATCGATTGGTGCAACTAGAACATTAGACTATGATACGAACGATAAAATTTATATAAAAAATTTCTTTATAAGAGTTGTCGATATCGTTCTTAAAAGATTTAAAAATTCGAATATGCTTTGTAGGACGATTCAAATTACTTACAAAGATGCTAGTTATGATAGTGGATTTAAAAGTAATACTGTTTCGTCAACGTTATCAGATTATACAAATTCAGTTGATTTGCTAAAAGAGGAAGCACTTAAATTATTTAACTCTTCGTATAAAGGAAATCAAATTAGACTTATTGGGTTTACAGTTAAAAATTTAATACCAAAGCATGATGTTACTGTTCAAATGACGTTTGACAACTATTTAAGACATGAAAGCGAAAATAAAACACAACTTTTGATAAACAAATTAAATAGAGAATATAAGCGAAAAATTTTTTTCAGGCTAAGTGATAAGGATGACTACAAGAAATGAATATTGATGACGCTATAGTGAAATATATTAATTTTATAGCAATAGAAAAAGGATTATCGTTAAACACTATAACAAGTTATAAAAGCGATTTAGAGTTGTTTAGAAAAAGTTTCACTGATATTAATGACACAAGTTTATTAACCGAGGATTTATTGACTGATTTCATCTTTATTTTATCGATAAACTTAAAAAAGAGTTCATCAATAAATAGAACTATATCTACAATTAAAAACTTCTATTTATTTTTAGAAAGAGAGGCAATTGTAGACAATATTATTACAACTAATATTGAATTACCTAAAAAAGAAAAAAGATACCTTTATATTTAACTCAAAGCGAAATGAACAATATCTTTAATGTTTTGGACATTGCGACTGATAAAAATATTATAAAAAGTGTTATTATCAATTATTTGTATTATTGTGGCTTAAGAGTAAGTGAATTAATTAGCCTTACTGTTGATAATATTAATAAAAACGATGGTGTCATAAAAGTTTGCGGAAAAGGTTCTAAAGAAAGATATTTGCCGATAAATAAGCACTTATGTGATTTAACGATGATTTATATCAATCGTGTTAGAAAAAGTAGATACAAGGGTAAGTACAGAAATTTACTTTTAAGCGCTAAGGGTGAGCCATTAACAAGACAAGATATTTATGTTATCGTAAAAATTGTTGCAAGAGAAGCAGGAATAAAAAAAGAAGTTCATCCACACACATTAAGGCATTCGTTTGCAACCCACCTTTTAGAAAATGGTGCAAACATAAGAACAGTTCAAGAAATGCTTGGACACTCTAATATCGGAACAACACAAATCTATACACATCTTAGTAAAGAGAAACTCATTGAAGCCTATGATTTGTTTTGGAGAGATTAATTATATATAATATATAAAAAAGCGAGAGGCATAAAAAATGAAAAAATATAAAAGAGTATTTGTAATTGTAATGGATAGTTTAGGCATTGGAAATGCAAAAGATGCTAACAAATTTCACCAAGTAGGTAATGTTAGCGATGAAGGAGCTAATACCTTTAAGCATATTAGTGAACAATTTAAAAACGGTTTAAATATTCCAACGCTTGAAAAGCTCGGAATTGGTGATATCGATCAAATTAAAGGTGTCAAATCAGGGCTGTGTCATAAAAATTCATTTTGTGTCAAATTAAACGAATCAAGCAATGGAAAAGATACAATGACAGGCCACTGGGAAATGATGGGTGTTTTAACCACAAAACCATTTCAAACATTCACTGATACTGGTTTTCCTGATGAGCTTATATCAGAATTAGAAAAAAGAACTGGTCACAAAATTATTGGAAATTGTGCCGCTAGTGGAACTGAAATTTTAAGACGTCTAGGTGAACAATCAATACGTGATGATAGTTTAATTGTTTATACAAGTAGTGATTCCGTTTTGCAAATTTGCGGACACGAAAAATATCTCGGATTAGATAAACTTTATAATTACTGCGAAATCGCACGTGAATTATGCATGAAACCTGAATGGTTTGTTGGTAGAGTTATTGCTAGACCTTTTGTTGGTGAAACGGCTGATACATTTAAACGTACATCTAATAGACATGATTACGCAGTTTCACCAAGTGGTGTTACAGCAATGGATATTTTAAAAGAGAATTCTTATACAGTAAGTTGTATAGGAAAAATTAATGATATATTTAATGGTGTCGGTGTAACTGAGACTGTACATACTAATTCTAATAGTGATGGAATGAATAAAACTATCGAAATTGCTAAAAAAGAGTCTTTTAAAGAAGGATTATGCTTTGTTAATTTAGTAGAATTTGATAGTGAATACGGCCACAGACGTAATCCTTTAGGTTATGGTGAAGCTATCGAAACA
>CAUWDL010000120.1:0-2680 GCA_963557285.1 uncultured Bacilli bacterium
GGCTCATATCCGTCGCCTAAAAAAGCAGGAATCAAAATACTGTTAATTGCACATATACCAAATATTAACGGTATCGCTATGAGCCAAAACGCTTTAAAAGCCTTTTCAACCGTTAATTTTATTTGTTCTTTGTCACCTACTGAATAAAGATATGATAGTCGTGATAAAAATACAACACTCAAAGACGAGACAATAATTGTTAAAATTTGAATTATTTTCATAACTTGAGAGTAATAGCCACTTTGTAACGAGTCCCCGTTCAAAGCGCCTAGCAAAGTCTGATTTAAAAATCCAAATAAAGTGACAGCTAATGTAGGCGCAAAATAAGGAATAGCATCCTTGATTGTTGCTACAATATCTCGAAAATAAATACTACTTTTAACCAGTTCTCCTTTTTTACATAAGCTAGGTAATAATATAAAATTAGACGCAAATTGACCTAATGCTAAAATTAGCGTATACCAAATTAAATCAGAAGGTTGCTTAACAAAAACAAATATCGATATAGTTGTTACGATTTTTATAAATAAATTTCTCAAGCATATTGAAACAAATCTTTCTTCGCCTTGAAAGTAAAATGTTGTATCAGTTATTACTGCCAAGATCCATATTGACATAATGAGCGAAATATACAAACCACTTGTATCGTCTCTAAAAGTTAATGTTGAAAAAATAATATAAACAATTAAACATAGCGTTCCTAAAATCGCTTTAGAAATAGATATCAAAAAGAATGTTTTACTACGCTTTTGTTCATCATAACGCTCTTCAGCAATAATTTTCGTTCCATAATCGGAAAAGCCAAATCCAGCAACAAGTGTGAAATAAGAAACTATTGAAAAATAATACGCATAATCACCATTTGCAGATGCCCCTAAAACTCTTGCAATATATGGCGTAGTTATCAATGGAACAATTAATACTAACACCTGATATAAAGCATTAAAAATAGAATTAATTTTTAAAGAATGCTCTTTTTTAATGAAATTACTCATTATCTACTCCCTTACACAAATATTATAATCGTTTTTCATCTAGTTCAGCTCCATCCTACTAAATATTTAAAGTAGAAAAAAATCTTTAGACAACTTTTAATTGAAAACTCAAGATTCTAAAACATAATTATACATCATCATAAACTATAAACTAATAAATATTCTAATGTCATAAAATATATAGCTTCAGTGAGTTGTCTTATATTTTTTGCTTATGATTAATAGACTTTTTAAGCTTATTTTTTTCTAATTCAAATATAGGATATATAAGTAAAAAACTTGCAAGGCAACCATGTCTAGCGAAAGAACCAAAATCTGGTTCAAATATAACCAAAACGCAAATATAAAAGAAACTAATTTTTACCAATTTTCTAGCAGCTAAACTTAAATTATTATCATTTCGTCCCAATGTTAAAAAACAAGAAATTAATAAAATTTGATATAAAGTAAAGAATAAGTACAGTATTTTCCCTTTAATTACTAATTCGATTGGAAACAGTAATCTTATAAAATTAACAGCATAATTTAAAACAAAAATAAATAAATTATTATCAGGATTTTCTATTACATCCAATATGAGTGTCGCACGATCTTCCATATTTGAAATATCTCCGCCGTTATTAATCATGTTTCGAACATTTACCAATGAATTATATAGACTTGGCACTATATATTTAGCAATAGCAAGGCCTACAACAAGAACAAAAACAAACAACACTATTCTTAATCCCTTTTTCATTTTAAAAATTCTTAAAAAATCATAAATAATTAAAAAACCAAGCAATATTAAATAATATTTTCTGAAGAAAATTCCAATGATAGCAAGTATTGCATACAATAAAGCGTTACAAAACTTAGAATTTTTAATATTATAGCAAATCAAAAAGATAACAACATAAAAAATAAACTGAATAAACTCTTTACTTATTGTGAAGACATAAATTTCCATAATGAACAATGTACTAAAGTAAAAAATATTACTACCTAAGCCATTAAGTGGGAATTTTTTACTAAATAATATTGTAAAAAATAGTGCAAATATCAAAATAATTCCAGACCAGCCGACCACGCTCCTGATATTAAAAAAATTAAAAAAATTAAAAAAATTCGCAGCAAAAGAATAAGAACTATCCGTAATAGCGTTAGGATTATACATAATATCAAGTATGTGCTGTGAATCATAAAAATATTTATCTGGCAAAAATAAAAATTTAAATATAAAAGAAGCAAGAAGCGTTAATCCAATTAAAAAAAATATAAATCTTCTTGTTATTTTGTCATCACTAAATGTTATTTTGTTAATTCTTGAAAAAATAGTCATATTTCTTTAACAATGATTAGCCTAAATTTTACTCCTTAATAAGTATATTACAAGTTACATAATTGTATATTGTCTCAAATTAAATATAAATATTGAACTTATCATAAAAAATGTATTATCGCAAAATTAAACTGCGATCGCAAGACAATTAATCTATTTTAAAATAATATTCTTGTCTATCTTAATTCTTTCTATTTGTGGCTCAACACTCATTGTTCTAATAATACTATGTGGTGGTATATTGCCACTAATAATCACCCCTGCCCCTATTACAGAGCCATCTCCAATTACAGTTCCTTTTAAAATAGTCACATTCGAGCAAATCCAGCACTTCTCGCCAATAACAATTTCTTCAGATTTGAAT
>CAUWDL010000121.1:0-2639 GCA_963557285.1 uncultured Bacilli bacterium
TAACGTATTGTTTTTAGTCTCATCTCTAAATTTAGTCTTAAATTCATTAAAAGTTTTGGAACTAAAGGAAGCTGAAAACATTAGTCGTGCTCTGTCAATAAGATTATGAGCTTCATCAACAAGCAACACTTTTTTAATATCACCAAATGTCGGATTCTCGAAATATCTTTTTAAATTCGCAATAGGATCAAAAACATAGTTATAATCGCAAACAATAAAATCTACATATTGTGATACAGCAAGAGATAATTCAAAAGGGCAAATCTCATATTTATCAGCATATGATTGTATAACTTCTTTTTTTATAAGTAATTGTTTAACAATAATCTCTTTAAGTGCATTATTAACTTTTTCGTTAAAGTTCGATAGGAGTTTGCATCGTCTCGCATCACAAGGAATATCACCCTTATAAGGACAATTTTTTTCTTTGCTGACTAGTTCTACAGCATTAACATAGTAGCCAACATCATTTAATTTTTTTAAAGCTTTGAATGCATTTGTAAAACCAGTATTTTTTGGTGTAGTGTAAAAAACTTTTTTAATTCTATTTGTTCTAAATCCATTCAAAGTGGCAAAAATAGTAGCTATTGTTTTCCCAATTCCTGTACTAGCTTGAATAAAAGAAAAATCATGATTTTTATATGAATTGTTAACCCTATCAACAACATCCTCTTGCCCTTTACGAATATTCTCAAAAGGAAACTTAATATTTTTCAAAGATAAATTTCGTTTTTCTAAGCGTTTATCTAAAATTATCCTAAATTCGAAAAATATTTTTAAGTATTTGTTAATTTGCTGTAAAAGAGTGTTTTTTGTATATATATACTTTTTAACAACATTATTTTTGTTCTTTATATCGTAGCGCGATACCCTTACACCAATAATATCGATATTGTGTAAATCCGCGTACATGTATGCATAACACGCTGCTTCTGCTAGCAATGGATCATTATCATCATTATACTTTTTGTTATCTTGCTCAGAATTTGCATAATCTATAACCTCAATAGTAGGCACTGTATCGTCGTAAATGCGATTGCACTTACCATACAAATCAACTTTATAATCATCTAAATTAAAACAGTGTCTTAATTGAACGTTTGTTGTATTCCTAGTTCCACTAGTATTTCTCGAATTTGCCTTATAAAATTCATCTTGTATATTGCTTTGAAAATCAGCATTTTCTATTTTTCTTATTACGAAATCAATTAATTGCTTAACACTTAATGAAAAGCAATACATTATAGAATTTCTCCAACCTTGAACATTTCTCTATTTCCATTATAAAAATCTTTAAAGGGCATTGATTTTTTTCCTGGCTTTTGAAGCATAAGAATAGACACAATGCCATCACTTGTTTCAACTAAAAAATTATTTTTATCATACGCAAAAATTTTTCCTGGTGTGGTATTTATTTGATTCTTATATAAAATTGCTTTTTGTATCTTTATCTTTTCGCTTTTATATATAAAATACGCGCCAGGTTCAAATGTTAATGCTCTTATTTTATTGATTATATCGCAACTTTTTGAGTTAAAAGAAATTAATTGATCCTCTGGCTTAATTTTTTTAGTTATCGAGACATCAGACTCATTTTGAGCTTCCCCTTGGTAATTATTATTAATAATATTTTCTATTCCTTTATCAAACGCATCAAATGCAGCGATAGAAATTTTCTCACATAATGAATCATAATTGTCGTTTGGATCTATGTTTATAATCGTTTTATAAAACATATTTCCAGCATCCATTTTTTCTACCATTTCCATCAATGTAACTCCAGTTTCCTTGTCACCGTTAAACAATGAAGCTTGAATCGGACTCGCACCTCTATATTTAGGTAGTAATGACCCATGCAAGTTTAATGCCTTAATCTTTGCCATTTGTAGCACTTCTACAGGAATTAATTGGCCATAAGCCATCGTCAATAATATATCTGGCTTAAGATCATCTAAAAATGAATAATTTTCTCTTATTTTATGTGGTTGAAAAACTGGTATTGCATGTTCTAATGCTACTTTCTTAACAGGAGTTGCTGTAATAACTTGCTTTCTTCCTACCGGCTTATCTTCTTGCGAAATAACAGCAACTATATTGTAATTATTAGCAATTAAATTTTCCAAGACTCTTGCGCTTATTTCAGGCGTTCCCAAGTATATAATTCGAATTTCTTTTTTATTCATATTAGATACCTCCATCAAGTATTTAATTTTATCAATTTATCGTTGCATTTACTATTGTTTTTATGTTAATATTTCAATCGTATCGAAAGAGGTAACATTTATGGCAAATATTAAGTCACAAAAGAAAAGAGTTATTACAAACGAGAAAGCAAGATTAAGAAATGTTTCTTATAAATCAAAATTAAGAACTTCTATGAAAGCTGTTAGAGTTGCTGTTGAAGCAAAAGATGTTACTAAAGCAAATGAAGCTTTAGTTAAAGCTTTTTCAATTATCGATAGAGCTGTTATCAAAGGCATCGAACATAAAGGTACAGCTAATAGACAAAAATCAAATCTTCAAACTCTTGTTAATAGCTTAAACAAGTAGTTAAATTAAAATTTTGACTATTAATGCTCGGTTTAATAAACCGAGCTTTTTTGTCTAGAAATTAATTAAAAATAACTCAAATGATAAGA
>CAUWDL010000122.1:0-2600 GCA_963557285.1 uncultured Bacilli bacterium
GATCCAGTGCAAACATCCGCGATAACTTTGTGTTTAATTTTATTTTCCAAAATAATACTTTTAACTAGCAACACTAGCCCTTCTGTTTCAGGACGTGGTATTAAAACTCTATTATCAACATAAAAATCAAAATCTAGAAAAGTAGCTAAATTAAGAACGTACTGAATTGGTTCTCCTAAAAGCACTCTTTTCATTTTTTCTTTGAAAAACTCAATATTTTTAATTGGTTTATCAAAATTTAAGACTAAATCAGTATAACTTCGGAAGTCGTTTGAAAAAATTAAAACTTGATAGATTTCACTGTCGCTAATTTCTAAGTGTTTATCTTGTATCTCATTTTTAGTTTTTAAATAAACTTCTCGATTAGTTATTTCCATTTTCGTGACCAGCAATTTTTTGTTCTTGATCGTAATTTATTAAAGCATCAATTATAGAATCTAAATCACCATCCATTACTCTATCTAATTGTTGTAATGTGAATCCAATTCTATGGTCAGTTACCCTATTTTGTGGATAGTTATATGTTCTAATTTTTTCATTTCTATCGCCTGTTCCGACTTTGCTTCTATATTGTGCTTCAGTTGCAGCTTTCTTTTCTTCTTCAAGTTTCATTAATTTACTTGCAAGCATTTGCATACAAATTTCATGGTTTTGAATTTGACTCTTTTCTGTTTGACAAGAAACAACTACACCAGTTGGAATATGTGTTATTCTAACGGCTGATTCCGTTTTATTAACGTTTTGTCCACCTGCGCCTTGAGATCTATATCTATCAACACGTAAATCGGCTGGGTTAATATTTATTTCGTTCGTTTCAACCTGAGGCATTACTAAAACTGTAGCTGTAGAGGTATGAATTCTACCATTAGCTTCAGTACGTGGTACTCTTTGTACACGGTGAACGCCGCTTTCAAATTTTAAGCGTGAATAAGCATCATCACCACTAACAATAAATTGGACATAAGAGTAGCCACCTAAGCCCGTTGGAGATTCATCAACAATCTTAACTTTCCATCCTTTATTTTCACAATATCTTGTATACATTCTAAAAAGATCGCCAGCAAAAATATTAGCTTCATCACCACCAACTGCACCTTTAATTTCAAAAATAATGTCTTTGCCGTCATTTGGATCCTTTGGTATAAGAAGAATTCTGAGTTCTTCTTCAATTTGTTCAAGAAGTGCCTCATTTTTCTTGAGTTCTTCTTTTCCCATTTGTGCAATTTCATGATCGCTATCGTCACACATTATCAAAGCGTCATTTTTATTGTTGTTTGCATATTCCCATTCTTGGAATTTTTCAACAATTGGTTCTAAGACACTTCTTTCTTTACTAAGTTTTTTAAACTCTTTCATATCACTACTGGTTTCTGGAAGTAAAAGAAGGTCATCAATTTCATGAAGACGTTTTTCACTAGCAACCAATCTATCACGCATATTTTTATCCATAAAAATAATTACTCCTATATTCGTTTGCAATTATAACAAAAAAACACTTTTTCTTTAATATATATTAAATAAATTTATTTAAAAGTTTTTCATTATTAAAATATAAATTTGCAAAGAAAATAATGAAAAACCTTTTAAAATCCGTCTTTTTTCGTTTTATTTTACTAATGCGTATTAAATTAAAATATTTTTTTATAAAAATAGTTTTCTTTATAAGTATATTGTTATCGTGTATAATGTAGCTAGGTTAATTATGTCGTACTTAGCACTTTATAGAAAATATAGAAGCAAAAATTTTGATGAACTCGTTGGTCAAGACGCTATTAAACAAACGTTGTTAAATTCCTTAATTACAGGAAAGATTTCGCATGCGTATCTTTTTAGCGGTCCAAGAGGAACAGGCAAAACAAGTGTAGCAAGGCTCTTTGCTAAAGCACTTAATTGTGAAAAAGGTGTAGGTCATATTTGCAACGAATGCAGCAATTGTATTGCTATTAACGAAGGTAGTCACCCAGATGTTGTTGAAATAGATGCAGCTAGTAATAGCGGTGTTGATGAAGTAAGATCACTTATTGAACAAGTAAAATATAGCCCAATTAAAGGTGCAAAAAAAGTTTATATCATTGACGAAGTTCATATGATGACTAATAGTGCTTTTAATGCTTTATTAAAGACTTTGGAAGAACCACCAGAATATTGTGTTTTTATTCTTTGCACAACTGAGCCATACAAATTATTGCCTACAATTTTAAGTAGATGTCAAAGATACGAGTTTAAAAAAATTAGTGATGATGATTTAAAAAAACTTCTTACTAGGGTACTTCTTAATGAGCATGTTTCATGTACTGATGGTGCTTTGAATTTAATAGTTGAACTTTCAAATGGCGGAGCAAGAGATTCTCTTTCTCTTTTAGATCAAGTTATTTCGTATTGCGGAAATAATATTGATGAATCCTCTATTATAAAAATGTTCGGGTTAACTACCTCTTCTGAAAAGATAGATTTATTAAAGGATATTAAATCAAAAAATACATTAAAAGTTATTAATAAATTCGAGGAACTAGAAAAAAGACACGTTGATTTATTAAGATTTGTTAACGAGATGCTTTTCTTGTTAAAAGATTCTCTCGTTTATAGTAAGACTAGAAGTA
>CAUWDL010000123.1:0-2553 GCA_963557285.1 uncultured Bacilli bacterium
TCTGGAAATTCTTCTTTTCCGAGTGCTGAAGCGCTATATACACTACCACCACTTTCGTTAACAATATAGATTTTAATAGGCAAATTGTTTTCTTTTATAATTTGGGAAAGAATCTCTTCACTTTCTCTACTTGCAGTGCCGTTTCCTAGAGCGATGTAGTCAATATGATGTGATTTTAATATCTTAGTTAATTCTTGTTTTGAGCGTTCAACCTCTGCTTTGCTATTTGCAGTAATATAGCTAACACCTATAACCTTCATATTAGGATTCCCTAACTTATCGATCAAAGCATATTTACAACCTGTTCTAAATCCAGGATCAAATCCTAATATATCTTTATCTTTAAGTGGTGGATACATTAATAACGAAACAAGATTTTTCTTGAAAACCTCTAATGATTTTTCACTAGCTTTATCAAATAATTGACCTCTAATTTCGTTTTCAACACTTGGCATTATTAATCGTTTTAATGAGTCTGAAACAATCTCATCATAAATAGAATTATAAATAGGTTTAATATTATATTTTTTGATGACTTGTGTCTTTAAATATTCATTATCGTAATCTAAATTAATTTTTAAGCATTTTTCTTTTTCCCCACGATTAATTGCTAAAAATCTATGAGGTGGAATCGATTTAATTGGTTCTTTATAATCTTTATACATTTTATATGTATGTTTTTCATCTTCGTTAATTTCCACACTATGAATGTTAGCGCTTTTAAATAAAAAATCTTTTATAAAAGTTCTTACATTTGGATCGTCGCTAATAATTTCAGCAATAATATCTTTCGCTCCTTTTATAGCATCATCCACATTCTCTACTTTTTTATCAGGATTAATAAATTCTTTTGCATAAACATATAAATCTTTCGATGTATCTTCATTTAAAATAAATTCTGCAAGTGGTTCTAAGCCTTTTTCCTTCGCAATACTTCCTCTAGTCTTCTTTTTTGGCTTATATGGTCTATATAAATCTTCAAGTTCACTTAGTGTTTTTACATTTTCTATCGATTCTTTGAGATCACTAGTTAATTTTCCTTGTTCTTCAATTGTTTTTAAAACAGTATTAATTCTTTCATCAAGTCCTCTAAGATAATTTAATCTTTCTTCAAGTTTTCTTAACTCGACATCGGTTAAATTTCCTGTTACTTCTTTTCTATATCTTGCAATAAAAGGAATTGTGTTCCCTTCATCCATTAATTTAACAGCAGCTTCGATACGTTTTGTATCTATGCCAAGTTCTTCATTTAAACGTTTAATTATATCCATAATTGCCTCCTAGCCATGTTAAATATCAATTTAAAATATTTTTGTTTTTTATTCTTCGTTTAAATATGTTTTTGGTGGAATATATATAAAATGTCCATTTTCAAACTTATATTCAAATTTGCTCCAATCATTAGGATTATCGCTTAATAAAACTTTAGTTATACCTTGAATTGCTTTAGCTTGCTCATTCGCATCATTAACTATTGTTCCACTCAGTTGGCCTTTTTTAATTGATTCTTTAGCAACATTTGTTGCATCATTTCCAATAACCGGAAAATATTGTTCCTTAATCTCTAATGTTGGATTGTAATCATATAAAGTTTTTAAATAATCAATAGCACCTAACGCCATATCGTCATTAGCACTTAAAACTAAATCAATTCGTTCATCGAATTCAGAATAGTCTAAAGCAAACTCCTCTTTTGCTATTGCTCTATTCCATTCACAATATTTTACACTCAATAGGTCAACATCGTATCCACTTTTTTTAAGTGTTAATAAGGAATTTTTAATTCTTAGTTCGCTATCTTGATGTCCCATAGACCCTTTTAAAGCAATAACACCTAGCTTCTTATCGTGATTTCGATCATGTTTACTTAAAAATTGATCTTTTCCATTAAATATTTGATTTGCTAATTTTCCTTGTAACTCACCTTCTTTCGTCGGATTAACACCAACATAAAATATATTATTAGAGCCTTCTAAATATTCTAGTAAAGGTTCTCGATTAATAAAAATGACAGGTGTATTAGATAATTTTGCTTTTTCGATTATACTACTAGCCGCTAATCTATCAACAATATTAACAATCATTAATGATGGCTTATTTTTTTCAAGTTCCTTAACAATTTGTTCGTTTTGTATTGTTTGATTAATCTCCGCATAATTAACCATGTCAATGTCAAATTCTGGCTTCATTTCATTAAAAATAGCATCTCTTAAAGAAGTTATAAAAGTATCGCTATCATCATATAAAAAGAGACTTATTCGATTACTTCTTGCACCACATGAAGATAATGTAGATAAACTTAATATTGTCATTGCTAACAAAAATTTATTCTTCATTTTGTTTAGCTCCTTCTATTGGAATATAAATATGTATTGTTGTTCCTACATCAAGTGTAGATTCTATTTTTACATCTGCTTTTTCACCATAATAAATTTTTAGTCTTTGATAAACATTTTGAACACCAACACCATTATGAATCGTTTTGTCTTCAAAAGATTCATAAATTTCAGCAATTTTAGATTCCAGCATTCCATATCCATTATCTTTAATTTG
>CAUWDL010000124.1:0-2476 GCA_963557285.1 uncultured Bacilli bacterium
CACGCTGCAAATCCTGAACCGACAATAGCAACACCCGCTAATAATGGTAAAGTTACCGCTAATACTTTTCTTTTTAACATATAAAATCCCCACTGTAATATAACGCAATAAAAATTGCAATTTTATAATAACCCTTTTAAATATTTTTTCAAATAAGATTATCTTTAAATTTAAGTCTTGTCTTGCGTAAAATTATAAACGAAATTCAAACGTAAACTAAAAACACTAGTATTGCGTAGTTTTCTCGATTTTATCGTATAATTTTATCTTTTTTAGCTTATTAAAGATTTTTATCTATAAATTAGTTTTTTATATCATTTCATAAATTCAATCGAATAAAAGGAAAAAGTTCCATCTCCTCTAAAACGTATATATAAAGGATAAGTACCTTTTAAATTCTCAATTTTTCCGATAAATGTCGTTATTCTTTCTGATGGTACAAGATTAATTCTAGCAATTATATTGTTAAACATTCGATCAGTTGAAATTTCAATATTGCCCCACGCACGTCCTTTAATATTTAATGCAACCTTATTTATTAATCCATCAAATAAAAAATATTTATATCCTATGATTGTATATAAACTTATCTTTCTAATATATTGCCTAGATTCAAGTTCACCATCTTTTTTTGTCTGTGTAAAATAAGCATAATATTTTTTACGATTTTTAATAACTCTATAAAATAATGTGCCTTTCGTTGAATACAAATTACTTGCTATATAGCTTGGAAATACGCCTTGAGCCTTTAAAATATTGTTAAATCCTAGTGATGTAATTTCAGCTTGTTTAAATTTATAACCATCATAAGAAATTCTAGAAACACATGTTTGCCTACTAAAAGAATTTCTATTGGTTTGGCGGTGATAAAATACATAAAAAGAATCATAGATTTGCATAATAGATCCATGAATATTTCCAGTGTTATTGTTGCTTATACTACTAATACCGCTATCATTTAAAGAAATTAATATGCCGCCATATTTAAATTCTTTATCAGGATAATTACTAATAGCGTAGCATAGTTCGTAGCCGTTTATATCAGAATAAACAAAATAATACATCCCATTAAATTTTCTAATAGATGAACCTTCTAGAAATTCATGTCCTTCAAAAGATGTATGTTTACTATTAAAAGCCGTCTTTAAAATATACTTAGCATCGCCTTTAATTGTTAACATATCATCTTCAAGTTCATTAACCATTACGCCTTCTTTAGAGATCTTTTTATTTTTTAATAAAATTTTACTAAAGCTTTTTGGTGCAAAACCTGTATAAAGAAAAATACGTCCATCATCATCTATAAGAATAGCTGGGTCGAATTGTATTTGTTCTTTTTTCTCTCCTAACAATGTTCCATCTTTATATTTTACATCACCATAATATGAAAAATTTTTATTCGGATAATCACTTTGAGCGACACTTATAATTCCACTAAATCCTAAACAATAATATAAATAATATTTATTATCTTTCCCTTTAATTACATTTGGTGCAAATAATGTATTGATTACATTTTTAAATTTTTTATAGTGAGGATCTTGATTTTTGCTATAAATAACACCTTCACATTTCCAATCATTTAAATTGTCTAAACTTGCACTATATGCAACATAATCATTTAAGCAAAATGAATAACCGTTAAATTTGTCATGACTTCCATAAAGGAAAACACGTCCATCAAAAATACGTACTTCTGGGTCAGCTATATATTCATTTTCTGGTAAGAAAGGGTTATAATTCATACTTAATATTTAAAACTCAATGTCGTTAAAATTAGCCTATAATCATTATTTTTTAGGAAATCTAGATTCTATTTGTTCCACTAACTTTATAATTTCTAAATTATCTTTGAGGTTAACGTGTGTTGAATTTATATATCCATTTTTAATCTCAAAATTTACCAATCTAAACTCGTTTAGATAGCTTGTATCTCCTTTAATATAATTAATCTTGCCGTTATATTTTACTTTAATTTTGTTTGGTGCATGCGCTTTTTTAGCAGTAACTTCTAATTTTTTACCTTTAATTCGTAATTTATCAATATGCCAATAAAGTCCAGTATGAATATGGACGTTAAAACTGTCATAAACAAAAGTTATCTCATCCATCATATCAATGCCGTTTTTCATATGACTCTTTACTTTTATGTCAATTGGGTTTCCGAAAAGTTCATACGACATAGTAACAAGATAGATACCTAAATCTAATAATGCGCCACCACCTAATTTTTTATCAAATATTCTTCTATTTCTTTTAGTTTTTGGTTTAAAAACACTAAAATTGAGATAGACATCGTAAATTTCTTTATCCTTTAAAAATTTGCATAATTCATTAAGTGGTGTACCATAAAAGTTCCACATTGCTTCTGCAATATAACTATTATTTTCTTGATTAAGTTTAATTAACTCTTCAACTTCTTTTGCAGTTGTTACAAGAGGCTTTTCAACTAAAACTGGTATTTTATTTTCTAAGC
>CAUWDL010000125.1:0-2436 GCA_963557285.1 uncultured Bacilli bacterium
TTTATTATTGTCGATAACTTTTATTATTCCGTTCTCTTCACTCCGTGTCTTGCCAAGTATTACTGTTCTTCCAGCTGAACGATCTTTAGGTGTATTTTCTACCACTTTTCCATCTTTGTGCAAATATAAATAAGCATAAGATAAACTGCCATTATTTCCGGAACCTTTTGCTTTGAATATATATTTTGAATTTCTCTTATCCCAAATTTCATAATCATCAGCTAAACGATCTTTATATGTTGGATCCTTCGCTTGAAAAAATACAGTTTCAACAGCACCAGCTTTATTTTTAACATTGTAATAAAACTCATGTCTACCTTGCGTCTTATTAAAATCAGCATGAATTACAGTATTATCTTCATCTGCTAAGGTTAAAATATAACCATATCCTTTCTCATGTTCCCAAGTTCCTTTAATTTCAAAATCTTGAGCTCTTAGTTCTTCTTCACTTGGTGGTTCTAGCTCTTCTTGACCACCTTGACCTCCACCTGGTACCCCTGGAAATCCTCCTGGACCTGGACCTCCTTCTTTACCTAAACTATTTTTTTGGGTTGCATTGTCAATAAAAAAAGGGAAACCTCCTGGTCCGCCTGGACCACCAGCAGTTTTTCGATCTACTGTAGTTGCTTTAAAAAGCACTTCATGATTATCTAGTAAATTCCCTCTAAATTTGTACTGCCAATCCCCAATTGTCACAGCAGCATCCCGTTCACTATCTGTTGTTGCAACAAAAGAAAAAGCTCTTCTTTCTTTAGTGCAACTGCTTAAACCTGCAAGTGAACAAACGATCAATGGTACAATAAATGCACTCTTCCTTACGAATGATTTCATTTGTTTCCTCCCATTTTGATTTCTATTATGAAAATCATTAATTCGTAATTTGAATATATAATCTTATAAATGAAAGCGCTTACATTTGGGACCAAATAAGCCTTTTAGGTACAAAAAAGAAGCATTATAAAAAAATATGAATGTATAGTAACGGATTAATCCATTTTTAAAATTAAATTTTTGTCTCTAGATATATTTAAATATTTTTCAATGATTTCCTCTCTTCTTTTTTTAGAAATCAGAATAATATTACCATCTATAAGAACAATTTCAGCATTTAAAATAGATCTTATATATAAATAGTTAACTAAAAACCCTTTTGAACGCGAATAAAACCGTTTTCTGATAATTTTGTCTCTAATTTATTCATTGAAATTCTTATTAAATCCTTAGTATCATCTTTAAGATGTAATTGTTGATAATTTCTAAGTCCTTCTATATAAACAATTTCATTTATTTTATAAGAGGAGATATTATTTTTCTTTATAAATTCAATTTTATCCTGTGAATCATTAACGGATAAAGTTGACGTATAAAACTGTTCAATTACAGATTGAAAATCTTGTTTAAATTTAGTTTTTCTAATAAAACCAAAAGGATGAATAACAAAACAGTCAAAAACAAGATCCTCTCTTGATGAAATAAAAATAATATTAATATTAGAGCAACACTTATTTAGTTCTTTTCCTACATCAATTCCATTTTTTTCTGGCATATCAATATCTAGAAAAATTAGATCATAATATGTCTCTTTTATTGTCGCAAGAAAATTTATAGGTGAAGTAAATTCATATATTTTGCTTCGAATTATTTTTTTGTCGAAAAAACTTTCTAATTCATTTTTTATTATTTTAATAGCAGTATTATCATCATCTATAATTGCAACATTATACATTTTTCATCCCCTCGCCAAGTTCTAAAAGAACATCAGTAATAAACTTATTATTTTCTACTTTAAAATAAGCGTATCCCCCATAACTTTTAGCAATATTCTTTATAATTTTAATTCCATAGCCATGGCCTTTCTCTTTCTTTGATGTCTTATATTCAGCGCCATAATGTGAGTCATTTTTAATAGTATTTTCGCAATAAATTCTTATAAAGTCTTGTTGTTTAAATATTGAAAACAAAATAGGACTATCTTTGTCTCTATCGCAATTTTCAATAGCGTTATCAAGAATATTAGTAATTAATGAACATAAATCAATTTCTTTAAAAGGAAGTTTTGATGGAATAATCGCTTTAGCGTTAATATTTATATTCGATAATTTAGCTTTTGTAAGTTCAAGATTTACGATAGAATTTACTACTTCATTTGGCGACGTAAAAACATTTAGCACATTGCTATTTTTTTCTAGATAATCATTAAGATATTTTTTTGCGTCGTCATATTTTTTTTGCTCTAATAATAAACTTATATAGCTAATTTGATTCTTTATGTCATGTCTTAATTTTGAAATTTCTTCTCTATTATTCTTGTCAAGAGTCAAAGAATTTAGCTTTGCAAAAGCCAATTTTGTTTGAACTTCATGATTTATAGCTTTATGTCTATATTCATTAATTTTATATATAGAATAATAAAGCAGTATCATAAGTAGATATAAC
>CAUWDL010000126.1:0-2391 GCA_963557285.1 uncultured Bacilli bacterium
TATCCATTGCTTCTAATTCAAAAAGGCGTTTAACTAAAGCTTTTGATGTTTTAAAGCTTAATTCTTTTTTGAGTCTTTCAGAATCAGTAAGCATATCTTTACATCTATTACTAGAAAAATGAATTTCCATAATCACCTCACTTTCATTAACACAAAAGCGATAATTTAGATAAATTTCATTAAAAAAGATATTATTTTAAATAATACAAATTATTTCATACTTGTTTTATAATGAACAAGTATATAACCATTCAGCAACGATTTATTGTACTTTTTAATTAAGTCTAATATTTATACACTTTAACCTAATTATCCCCTTAGAATTTTAACAATTGAAAAACTTGACTGAATCTAAATAAATTTGATTTTTTAAAATAGAAAGCATATCATACACTTTTTAGAGTAAAAGATTTATTGATTTTGTTCACTAGAGTAAAATATTAATATGTCTAAATATCACTTTATAAAGCATTTTCTTCTAATCAATAAACATAAATGGTTTGTATTTATTAACTGTTGTAAATTAGGTATTCCTTTTATAGGTCTAGTACACGATTTATCTAAATTTAGCCCATCTGAATTCATAAAAAGTTCAAAATATTATAAAGGAACATCAAGTCCAGTAATGGAGCAAAGAAAAAATGAGAATTTATATTCTTCAATTTGCGTACATCACGTTAAACATAATAAACATCATTTTGAATATTGGATAGATTTTTATTGTGGTGATTTGCTTTTAAAATCAATGCCTTATAAACACGCTCTTGAATATGTTGCTGATGTTATTGCTGCAAGTAAAGCTTATAACGGTAGAAATTTTAAACATGATATGCCACGTGATTATTTTAACGCCAGAAAAGATAGATACTTAATGCATAGCGCAACTAAAGAATTTATTACAATCCTTTTAAACAATTATGCAGAAAATGGTTTTAAAAATATAACAAAAAATCGTACAAAAAACCTATATCTTGGCTTATTAAAAAATAAAAGCGAAATTGAAAGAGTTAAGGTTCTAGGCAGCGAATAAATATTATTTATAATTATCTAAAGCTTTTTTTAAACCACTTTTAACTCTATCAACAAAGGCTTGTGGTTCAATTACACGAACTAAATCACTATATTGCATAATCCAAAAGTACAAAGCATTTTCGTTACAAGTTACTCTTACAGTTAATTTTCCATCAACATTTTTAATTTTTACGTCAATGCCAAACCAATCTTTTATAGCTAAAATAGCTTTTGGAGTAAATAGTTCTAAAGTTGCTGTTATAGAATTTCCTCCAAGCATATAAAGGTGTTCGTTTAAATATTTTGTTATTGTAAAATCCCTAGGCAATTCCTTTAAAGCAGACATTGGTTTTAATTCCCAATCTTCTTTAACTGAAACATTAGTCATATAATCAATTCTAAATAATTGAATTGGTGCATATTTTTCACGATAATTTCCTAATAAATAATATCTACCAAAATTATTTATTAAGTAATAAGGTGAGACTATATAAGTATATCCATCAAAACGTAAAATCTTATTTCCGTCATTATCATAGTCAATAATATTAAATTGAACTCTTTTCTTAGCTTTCATCGCTTCATGAATAATTGATATATTATAAAAAACATCTTCATTGCTTGTTCTCGACAAATCACAAGATTTATGAATGTATGAATAGTTTTCTCTGTCATATTTGCTAAACAAACTCATAACTTCTTTTGACATGTTAATTGCTTCTTTACCAGTTATACCCTTACTAGAAAATATAGCATCAAGTAAATAACTAGCTTCTGTTTTATCAAAACATCTACTCAAAAGAGCATAGCCACCTTTTGGGCCTTTATTTATATCATAATTTAAATCGATTAAAACATTAATTGATGAAGCTATAGATCTTCTTTCAACATCTAAATTATATAATTTACTAATTTTGTCAGAAATATCTTGTTGAGTTAAATAATGAGACTCATCAGAATATTCTTGTAATACTTTCAAAACTAATATAGTTATACTTTTCTTAGTCAAATTCATTTTTAAACCTCAACAAATAGAAATTAATCTAAAACAATAAATATGATAAATGTGTAAAACAATTTAATAATTTAATGATATCAAGATATAAATGTTGTATCTATAAAGTTTTCATTAAAGGAGGAAGAGGGGAGGTATTTGGTACCATAAAAATCAAAAAAATCGAAATAAAAAATGATTAAAACAACAAAAAACAATTTACAAAAAATTAATGAAGGATACCCTCTTCATTACTTATTATAAATAGATAAAAATATAATAAAAGCATATTTATAATCATGTACCAAAAATAGCACATCTAACAAATATTACTTGATTTTATAAATGTATTTGTTATTAACCTCTAAAGGGTAATAATCCACAAA
>CAUWDL010000127.1:0-2381 GCA_963557285.1 uncultured Bacilli bacterium
CTAGGTATTGGATGATCTTTCAAAAAAATAAAAAAATATATTTATATTCAAATCGAAAGATGTTAACAATTGTGAGTTAAATTGATTTATTAATTCTAATTGCAGATATATATCCATTGATTTCAATGGATTATTTTTACTAACTGATTCAATTATTTAAAAATTTAGCATTAATTTAAGGTATTCCCAAATCGATACTGCTATTAATTCTTTTTAGAGAAAGTTAAGGTTGAAACCGCAATTTTGCTTGAAGAAAAAAGATAAATCAGCAGAAGAAATTGCTAAAAATTAAATTGAAATGTTAGAAAAAACAATATTATCAATTGTCTATTGGGGCAAAAAAGTTATAGCAGATATATTTTATTCTTATGATGGTGTTGGCTATTATAATCTAGCGAATGGTATAATCGGATCGTTATTATTAAAGTCTTGTATTTCAAGAACAACTATAGAGTCAACAATTGACATGAAGTTTGCTTATGAATTATAGCTATTGGCTATTGACTTTATAAACAAAAATAAAGATTTGAAATTGAAATTAAAAGATATTTATAATCCTACTTTTACTAATCATAAGTCTAAATAAGCCAAAGCAAAGCAACTTAGCTTAATTTGAACTGGGAGTCTGTCAAGTAGACAGTTCAATTAAGAATTAGGTTGCTTTTTGCTTTGCTCGGTAGGCTCTTTATATTTGCTAGTTACATAATCTGAATTTTTATCGAAGAAATGAAAGAAGTGAACAACGCTAAAAAGTGGATGTAGATAGTTAATATACGATGTATTGCCAAATGTTGGCATCTTTCCTGCTATAAATTCTTCCTTTGCTATAAAACTATCATAAAATTTGGTACCATTAAATCCAAAGCAACTTATCAAGTAGGTCAAAGTAAATTACGTTGTAATGGTAAAAGTGTACCATCATTAATTGCGATTAAAACTCATATAAGAGACGGTGTCTTAGAACGTCAAGAAGATGAAGTATATAAGAATGCATATTTAGTTAATGTAATTCTGTTTAAGTTCCTGGAATTATTAATGTATCTTGTAATCTAATTATCGAACGTAGTGAAGTATATTCAGGTGTATATGGTAGAGTATCTATTAGTTTTTATGCATACAATGCTAACGGAAATAAAGGTATTTCATGCTCGCTAAATAATCTTCAAAAAAATTATAGATGGTAAATCTTTAGGTTCGAGAGTATGTGCTGAATCTAACTTTGGTATAGAAGATGATAATAATTACTTCCTTGATTGGAAATCATCAATTAAAGGGTGGTGGCTATAGTTCTACCGCCCTAGTAATTTATAAAAGAGGTGAAATCATTTGAAAGATTAATTAATAGATATTGTTACATATAGCGAAGTTAAAGTGGCTGATGTAGCAAGTGGTGAATAGATACCATATTTTATTATTAATGACATATTTGATGACTAAATAAATTTAATGCAAGCTACGAAATAATATTTTTATCTAGCTATCTTATAAGAAATTAGTCAATTAAGTTTTATCAACAGTCTAAACCATTTTTAAATTCTAATTCGTAGAGATGTCTTATGACTTGGTTAGCTTATTTAGAACTACTTTTTTCACTTGATAATTTTGGCAAAGTTATAAAATTAGATAAACAAAAAATGAGTGAAGATAAAGTATTAATTAGATGCTTTTGTACGCCTTGTAAA
Organism: uncultured Bacilli bacterium; assembly: GCA_963557285.1. Lineage (GTDB taxonomy): Bacteria > Bacillota_I > Bacilli_A > RFN20 > CAG-826 > Onthovivens. Next base: position 1,683 of record CAUWDL010000127.1, read on the forward strand.
CTTACTATAACTAACAGAATGTTATTTTCATTATTTATCTATGGTTATATAATTAATTCAGGTACAAAAGTATCGGTTTAGCATTGGAGGAAATAATAATGAATAATATGCTAAAAAAATGTCTTGCAGAATTTGTAGGAACTTTCGTATTAGTGTTTTTTGCATGTGGAACTGCAGCATATACTGGCGGTAATGTCGTTGCGACATCACTCGCATTTGGACTATCAATTGTTGCAATGGCTTATTCTGTTGGAAGAATAAGTGGAGCACACTTAAATCCTGCAGTATCACTTGGAGTCTATTTAAAAGGTGTCTTTACTAAAGATAAAGAATCATTTACATTTAAAGATTTTTTACTTTATACAATCTCACAAATATTAGGTGCTACAGTTGGTGCAATATTGCTTTCTGGAATCTTTAAAATGGCAGATGTTAAGTTATTAGGAGATGCATGTAATAATGTCGTTGGTGGATATGCAAATGGATTTACAGCAGGAAATGTATTTGGAACATTATTAGCTGAAATAGTTTTAACTGGAATTTTTGTTTATGTTATTTTAAACGTTACTGATAGTAAAAATAATGGAGTAGGTAAAAAAGGTGGTTTAATTATCGGCCTAACTTTAACATTAGTTCACCTTGTAGGAATTGGTTTAACAGGAACATCCGTTAATCCTGCTAGAAGTCTTGCAACTGCAA
>CAUWDL010000128.1:0-2362 GCA_963557285.1 uncultured Bacilli bacterium
ATATTGTACGCCATATTCACAAATTTTGCGATTAACATCAGTTACTTTTGAAAAACCGAATGAATTAACCATCTCTTTATAAAGCTCTTCTTCGGTAAGAGACAATTTTTTCTTCATTATATCAGAAATACAAATTAGCATTTCTTCTTTTGGTATATCATTAAAATCTCTATCGTCATTACCAACACGGTATTTAGAGATATTTAAATATTGTAATTCATCAGTCCAATAGAACGCAGTTTGGCCAGTATATGTTGTTTTAAAATCTAAGAGTATTTTATAAAATAACTCTTTTGTTTGTTTTGTATTTCGTAGAATACCATAATGTCTTAAAACTTTTTTGCATAAAAGATTTTCACTAATAGGTCCCTCATTTCTAATAAAAAACTCACATACGGATTTAACATCATTAGGAAATTCGTAAAAATTAGAAGAATCCTCTTGGTCTTTTATATAGTTGGTAGCTACATAATCTATCGAATGAAAAATATTTAAATTGTCGGAAGACTTAATATAAGAAACATGTGGAATAATGTCGTTAAAACAATCAGAAGTTTCATTTACGGAGTTAATAGCTTCTATTATCTTATCAACTACATAATTAGGAGAATCAAAATAATCCAATGACCAAATTCTTATTATTTTCCACCCGAGTCTATTTAAAACAGCTTTTTGAGTCACATTCCTATCTTTTGCAGTATTACTTTCAATATATGATTTGGAATCGCATAAAACGCCTAATATAAATTTATTTTCGTTATTTGGATCAATGATGCCAATATCTACTCTAAAATCACTTGTGCCAACATTTATTTGTGTCTTATAACCACGTTTATTTAAATCGTTAGCGATATATTGTTCTATTCCTGTTTTGTACTCTTTTTGTGTACCATTTTGGATAAGAATATAATTTTTTCCTCTTCTAGCATACTCTAAAAATTCTCGTAAGCCTCTAGAACCTAAATTTTGAGCTCTTGATAAATCAATCATCTCACTTCTTAGCGATGTAAAAACAACCATTTCCTCTCTAGCTCTGCTAACTGCAACATTAAGCCTTTTTTCACCACCATTAATCGATAAAGGTCCAAAATTCAAACTAACTCGGCCATCTTTTGCTGGTCCGTAACAAATCGAGAATATAATAACATCTCTCTCATCACCTTGTACATTTTCTAGATTTTTAACAAAAAGTTCTTCTTTTTGGTTATAAAATGCTTTTTCAAATGTGCTATCTTTCCTTAATGCTTCATTTATTTTTTCTTCAATCAGCGATTGCTGCGCAATAGAAAACGTAACAATGCCTATAGATTTTTTAGACAATTCAGGATCTTTTAATCTCCTTTTTACTTCTTTTACAATTTCATCAGCTTCACGTTTATTTTTTCTATTTTCATAAATTCCATCGCTAACATAATGATAAGAAATAGCACCATTTATACTATTTGGTGATGGGAACGTTAGTAATTTATTATCATAATAATTTGCATTACTAAAAGCGATTAAGCTCTCATCTTTACTTCTATAGTGCCAAGCTAAATATTTCTTTGGCATTGAAATGTTTAGGCAATCCATTAAAACACTTTCTCCATCTTCAATAAAGAAATCATCTTCATCTGATGTGTTAGCTTGGAAAAAACTTGTAGGTGGTAATTGCTTTTCATCTCCAACAACTATAGCACTCTTACCTCTAGCAATTGCACCAATCGCATCACTTGTTGTAATTTGACTTGCTTCGTCAAATATAACAATGTCAAATCTTTCATTTTTTGGATCTAAATATTGAGCAACAGATAATGGGGACATTAGAAAACAAGGACAAATCATTCTTAAAATATTTGGTATTGAATCAAATAAATTTCTTAATGAAATTCCTCTTCCACCATTAGAAATCGCTTTATTAAGTATTACATATTCATTTGCTAATGATGTGTTATCATTATGAAAAAACACAGAAGTAGATTTTGACAATCTAGCAGCAACTTCTTGTAATGTTACAACGTTATATTTATTTATTAATTCGCGATATTTTTCTATTTTTTCATCTTCTCTTAAACCACTAAATAAATTCAAATCATCATCCGAACTTATTCTTCTAATCGCTAAATTATAATTAATTTCTTTTTTATAAAAATTAATTAATTCGCTATCTTGTATGCTATTAGAAAGAGAGAGCTTAATTAAATTCCCGACATTCATACTCTCTAATTTCTTTCTTTCATTATTAAAAAGAATATATTCCTTAATTTTTTCTAAATTGCTTTTTAGCTGCTCAATATACTCACGCATCTCAACATAGAAATTATTAAAATTTAATTTGGAAACATCAAAGTTAAATTTACTTTTTAGTAATTCTTCAATAGAT
>CAUWDL010000129.1:0-2321 GCA_963557285.1 uncultured Bacilli bacterium
AACAAGTTTTGAGAAAAGATGATAATTCTTATTATTATGTTTCTCAATGATTAGATGTGAGGTAAAGTATGAAAGTTATATGTCCAAACTGTGGTAAGCTATTAGAAGTTTCTAGAGATGCGCAAACATGTTTTTGCTCTGAATGTGGTTCTAATTTTTCACAAAAAACAGGGATTGATGAATTAAATAAAAATTACAAAAGTTTTCAAAGGGATGCTGATGTTCAAATAAATAGATTTGGAGATTATAAAAGAGCTATTGAAGATTACGAAGATTCTTTAGCATTGAAGCCAAATGATTTCGCGTCAATATCTGGTATAATTCTTGTTAAGCTATACTCCCAATCTTTTGATAAACCAGCTTTTTCTGAGATCGAAAAAATTATTAATTCATTTGATATATATCTAAATCACGAAAATACTTTTTTATATCTTTGCTTAATTAGAGATGTTATTAAACAAGTAACTATTTTCAATGAAGAAGGGTTAGAACGATTAAGAATTGACAATAAATTTAGAAGCAAAGAGTATCTAGATTTCTATATTAACGGAATGAAAAGTGCGTTAGATGCTTTAAAATTTTTAAATGATAATATTGAAATTTGCGATCAAGAAGAAGTAAAAGAATTTATTCAAGATGATGATGTGATAACGCAATTAAATGCAACTATTGATTTTATAGATAAGCATATTAATAGTGATTTTGAAATTGCTGATGTGCATAGCGAAATTGATAATTTAGAAGTTAGATATATACCAGAAGAAACATCAGCGTTTAAAAAAATATTTTCAAGATTTAAAAAATAAAAAACCTTTATGTTTTATAGACAAAGTTGCTATAAACATTAAAGGTTTTTTAATTTAAATAATTATTTTGCTCTAAATATTCTAATAATTTTTGACAAGCGTGAAATCTATGAGATATTTTATTTTTCTCTTCAGGACTAAAAGTTGAAACGCTTTTAGTATAGCCAGTTGGAACAAAAATTGGATCATAGCCAAAACCATTGGCACCCTCAATTTTCGTGTTTATATGTCCTCTCATTGTGCCTTCGAAATCTAATCTTTCATTAGGATGTAAATTTAATAAAACAAAATGTGCGACAAATGTAGCATTACTTCCAGCGCATGTTTTCACTAATTTTTCATTTAACGCTTCTTGACCGCCGTTTTCTAAAGCATATCTATGAGAATAAATTCCTGGTACATGTTCTCCAAGGTCCTCTATTTCAATACCTGAATCATCGCTTAAAACAGGTAATGTTGTAAACTTTGACACTGCATTAGCTTTAATAAATGCATTTTCAGCGTAAGTAGTTCCATTTTCATCAGGATCTACTAAAATGCCAGCGTCTTTAAGACTTACTAATTCAACCTTGTTGTTTAACATATTTTTGAGTTCGCTTATTTTATGTTCGTTGCTGGTAGCGACTATAATCTTTAGCATTATATTTCCTCCATAAATAAAAAACCAATACATAATCGTATTGGTATTAATTAAGATTGGAGCAGGTGACGGGAATCGAACCCGCGTAATCAGCTTGGAAGGCTGATGCTCTACCATTAAACTACACCTGCGTGCTTAATTAATATACACGATTATGCTATATAAATGCAAGAGATTTTTTATATTAATTTAAAAAGTTTACAATCTTATTCATTACATCTTTGTCTAATTCGCAAAGTGAATCAAAATTTACCTTTTTTTGTAATTTAGAAATTTCCTCGTCACTTGTAGCGTGTTCTAGACTAAAAATATAATCAATTAAATTCTGAACAGACTTGTCTGTGTATGTTATGTTGTGACATTTGTGTTTATATTCATCAAAAATTAAATTGTCTTTAATCTTAACGCCGTCTTTAATAGCTAAAAAAGAATTTTTAAAATCAACTATATTGTCATCGGTAGAATGCATAATTAATGCTTTTCCTTTAAATAAATTGAGACCGATAATTGAATTTGTTCCTTTATATTCAGGATGCTTTGTTTCTTCAATTTTAGTTAATCCTTTTGACAAAAATTTTAAAGGAGATTGGATAGTATCTCTAAAGACTTGATTAACATCTAGGAAGCCGCTTAATGCAACTAATTTTTTAACTGTAGGGTGCTTATAAGCGACATTCATCACATTAAACGCTCCCCAACTATGTCCTATAAGATATATTTCTTTATATTTATAATTATTTTCAATGTAAGTAATTGCACAGTCTAAGTCACTTAATCCTTGATAAAATCCTCCAAGTTGGTCACCTTCGCTAAGAATAGTTCCTTGATAATCAAATCCGAGTACAGTAAAGCCAGCTCTAGCTAAATATTCAATT
>CAUWDL010000130.1:0-2191 GCA_963557285.1 uncultured Bacilli bacterium
AGTGGCGAAGGTAGCATTAGCGAGAATAGCACGTTGCTGGGCTCTTTTTTATTTTCTTATTCATTTATTTCTATATAATCAATTTATCAAGTATAATGTATATATGAATCAAAAGAATAAAATCACAAAAAAAGAATTTAATGAAATAATTCGAAACTTAAACTATAAAAATGAGGATAACTATGAGTACCTCTATGAGGTTTATGATTTTGTAATGGATTCTATTTATCAAGTAATTGAATCTACAGAGCTTCGCTATACACAAATAAATCACTATGTTGTAATTTTATATATACTTAACGAATTTACATATTCACTATCATTAATAGGAAACGCAAACGAAATAGAATTTAAAAAGAATGATGATTTTTTTAATATACTTTCATCTATCTGCACGGATAAATATTTAACAAATGAAAAATTAAATTATAAGTCGAAAGCATTTATTAATAGATTTAATGTGCCTATTTCCACATTAAATCTATATTTAAATTTCTTATTAAGAACTATTGATACATATCCTCCACAAGGAAAATCAGATAAACTTGTTAAAGATATGCTACTAAAAGGGTTCACAATGTCGCAATGCATACTCTCTCTCCTGATTAACGGCTTTGAAACTGAAGCTTTTAGCACATGGAGAACATTGCATGAGAATGAGTGTATTTTATTATGTCTCATGAAAAACGGTGAAGAAATGTTTAAAGAATATTATAAACATATAAAATATGCCTTAGCTTATCGTGGACAATTAAATAGTAAGGAAGAAATAGACGAAGTTTTTATACAAATTAAATCAGAAATGAAAAGCCATGATCTTAAAAGCAAGGATATGAAAAAATTTATTGAATATGGGTATTTATATTCTTCTAAAGAAGCAAAAGAATGCCCAAGTTTTAAACTCAATTTTAGAGATGGCGTAGAAATGGTTGCTGGATTGAGCTCTTATGCAAAAGTTTATGAAATGGCTAGTGAAATTGCACATTCATCACCATTACTACTTTATTCTAATAAAAATTATTTTTTTGAAATAACTATGCTTAATTTATATGAGACTTTTTTCAGACTTGAAAATGTTTTTAATGCATATTATAAAGCTATTGCAGATGAAAAATACTATACAAAATATATAGGATTAAAGCAATTATATATGTCTCAATTGAATTCTATTTACACATTATTTAAAAAGAATTTTATTAATAAATATAATAAACAAACTGAATAAAAAAAGACGTGTGTTTTGGAAAGACAAATAATTAAACACACGTCTTTTTTAACAAAGTTATTTTGCGTCTCTATAGCAGCTTCCACCTGTAAATTCTTTAAGAATTGATGAACATGGAATCCATTTTTCATTGATTTGCGAAAAATATTTTAGGAGTCCTATTAATCGTTCAGCATCTGGTCCAAATTCGCTTTCTTTATCAATACTTTTTAATAGTGGTAAAGCATGTTGCGCTAAAACGCAAAGTTCGTAATTTAGAAAACTATCAAAAACATAGTTTGCATATTCTTGTGTAGCATAGATCCATTTGAATTCACCTTTTCTTACGCTTGGCCACATTTTTAATGTTTCTTCAGCAGAACTTCCTCTATATTGATTATCTCTAACAATTCTTCTTATAAGTCTAATATCACTTAATGAGATAGGATTTTCATTGTCAAGATTGATTTGAGCTTGAGGAGAAATATAAATTTTAAATTTTAAGTACTTAGGAATAGAGGTCGTCATTTGCTCGTTTAAAGCGTGTATTCCTTCAATAATGATAGGGTCTTCTGGACCTATTTTAACGCGTCTATCAAAAGTTCTATCGTTATTTTTAAAACTAAATGTAGGTAAACAAACTTCTTGTCCGTTTAAAAGATCTAATATGTTTTCATTAAATAATTCAACATCTAAAGCGTCAATAGACTCGAAATCATAATTACCGTCTTCATCAAGAGGTACATCCTCTCTCTTTTTATAGTAATCGTCTAACGAAATTCTTATTGGATTAATGCCTCTACTTTTTAATTCAACTGTTAAACGATCAGCGAAGGTTGTTTTTCCGCTGCTTGAAGGACCGGCAATACAAATCAATCTAATTGTTTCGATTTGGTCCTCTATTTTTTGACCTAATTCGCAAAGCATTCTATTATGCTTATCTTCACAAATATTTATCAGGTCAACAATACTGTGTTCGTCATCTTG
>CAUWDL010000131.1:0-2188 GCA_963557285.1 uncultured Bacilli bacterium
AATATAAATTTCTTTGCCACATTTAATGCAATATTTCTTCATAATACGTACCTTCTAAATTATTTAGTAACAGCTTGTTGATAAGCCGCTTTGAGTTCTTTATCAACTAATGCTTCGATTTGCTCATCAGTTTTTGCTTCTTTATCATCAAAAATAGCATTAACTAAATTACCAACAGCTGTTCTTGATGAACTAGATTTTTTGAAAACTGGTGATGAGAAGTATTCGTTATTCTTAGTATATTCTTTATTTAAATTTAATACTGTTCCAGTATATGTTTCGTTCTTAGTTTTGTAATTATCTGTTGATTTAATTTCTCTATCAGCAGCTGAAACTAATGAACTAATTTTTTCATCTTGATATGAACTTTCTCTTAATGGGAAGTATGATGTCATTTGAGCTAAATTAGCTGAATTGTCACTGTTTGTTAAGAATTTATAGAATAACCATGATGCTTCATTTTGAGCTTGATCTGTTTTCTTAAAGAATGTTAATGATGGTCCTTGTGAAATAACTTTATGTTTACTGTTATCGATTGCACCTGTTTTTCCATCGTAGCATTCTTTTGTAAATGTTGGGGTCTTAACTAATTTAGTAACAAATCCACCATCTTCAGCAAAGTATCTCGCACCAGCAGTTGATGAAAGTGACATGAAGATTTTTCCTTCTTTCATCATATCTGAAGAGTAAGCATGATATCCTTTAGCTTCATCTGTGATCTTTAATTGATTTTGAGTTGCAATTAATCCTTCATTATTCCACTTTTTAAGTTGAATAAGCATTTCTCTAGCATCTGGATTATTGAATAAAACTTGTTGTTCAAGTTCTTTTCCATTAGCATCTGTATATGGGATTCCAGCCATTTTGCAGAATGAAATGAACATATTTTCGGTACTATCATAGCAGAATGGGACTGCAGTAAAGAAACCTCTTGAATCACGTTGATTTTCAAAAACAGATGGGAAATCTTTTTTCATTTGTCTAGCTGTTGAAATTAATTCCTTATAGTCTGTAGGAATCTTATATGGCTTCTTTGTTTCAGCTGCAACTGGTGCTGTATAAACAGGTTTTCCATTCTTTTCTGTATCGTTTCCACATTTTCCTGCTCCATCTTTTTCAAATACAGAATAATTAACAGCTAATGTTTCAGCTGATTTTGAATATGGTAATGAAAGATATTGCTTTTCAGCATACATATTCTTTTCTGCATTGAAATATGATTGGTTTAAATCAGTTTTCGATGTTTTTGGATCATCAATGACTGCTCCTGTAGAAACATCATAAGTTTTGCCTAAGCCGATTTTTTCATTATTCATGAAATCATCCATCGCTAAAACAGCGCCTGATTCTTTATATGTAGCAACGTGGTCTGGATAGCATGTTGCAATATTAGGAATGCTACCTGTTGATAATCCTGAAGATACTGCTTTTTGAATGTCGTTATAGCTTCCTTTATTTTCAACTTTAACTTCAATATTTGGGTAAATTTTATTAAATTCTTTAATTACTTCACTAACGAACTTGTACTCTTTGAAATCTGGCTTGTCAATATCACCTGGATTTGTTGGTTGCTTGTAGTTATTCCACCAAGTAATTGTAGCCTTAATTTCTCTGCCACTCTCGTCGGATGGTGATGGTTGTTCGCCACAGCTAACAGCCGTTAACATTACTGCGCCAAGAGCTAATGCTGGCATGACTTTGTTTTTAAAAAACTTTTTCATCGAAAATTTTCCTCCTTAAATAAAATATCGATAAAATATATTACTATCTTAGCCTTTAATACCTGCACGACCTACGCCACGCATAATATATTTTCTGAAGATAATAAACAAAATTAATAATGGAAGAACTGTTAAGCAAGTTGCAGCCATAACCCAACTTTGTTGAGTTTGATAAATTTCTGGTTGTACTTCTTTTTGGAATGCAGCTCCTCTTAAAGCAACTGAAATAGGATAGAAATCAGGATTATTTACAGTTAATTTTGGCCATACATAAGCGTTCCATGAGCCAATCAAACTAAGAATGAAAATTGTGATAATAGTTGGACTTGCAAGCGGAACCATAACTTTCCATAAGTAAGACCAATCACTCTTTCCATCAACTTTCGCAGCAAGATATAATTCGTTTGGAATTTGTTTAAAAGTTTGTCTTAATAAATAAATATATAAGACACTGACTACAAAAGGCA
>CAUWDL010000132.1:0-2182 GCA_963557285.1 uncultured Bacilli bacterium
GGATTAGTGTAAAGTTTTTCCATTTTAGGAGTTACAGCAAAAGATCTTCCAAAACCTGCTGTAAGTTGCACAAACATCTTTGCACCTGTTTTATGAATTTCGTCCATAAAACTTTTGAGCTTCTTATACATTCCTTTTTTCTTATAAAGCCATTGACCAAACATTGGGTTATAAATTGGTTGTATACCAGGTAAAATTAATCCAACATTGTTTTTTGCTTTATCTAATAAAAATTTAGCTGCTTCTTTATCAAAATGATTTATTTCCATCCAGCCAAAAATGGATGTTCCACCCATTGAGGTTAAAACAATTCTGTTCTTTATTTCACACTTTCCTATTTTCCAAGGTGTAAATAAAGGTTGAAGTCTATCGTCCATAGTTCAATCCTCTTTTCTTCTATTTATCTATATTTTACACCTACTTTGTTATTAAGTTTATGAATTTGGTAAAAATTTACCAATTTATTTACATTTATTAAAATTATATAATTCTGTATAAATTATTGTTTTTTTTGTAACAATTTCTTTTGTTCTTTTTTATTTAATCTATCCGAAATTATGTAGCAAGGGATTGCTATTAATTCTGTTATTGATGAAGTTATAACCATGGCTGTAATCGAGATATCATATAAATACCCCATTAACCAGCTGCCTAAAAACCAAAATATTCCAAAAGACATTTCAAAAATACCATATCCAGTAGCTCTACTATTTTTTGGAACCATATTCGTGACAGCAGCCTTTAAAATAGATTCTTGAGCACCCATTCCTATTCCCCACATAACAATTCCTATAAATAGCATAGGAATACTATTGAATTCAAAAATAAATAAAGAAAATAAGCCAGAAAATATTGTAGCTATAACTAATGAAATAACACCAAATTTATCATAAAGTTTGCCAAATATTATAGCTGCTATAGCATCAACTATCATTGCTGCACTATAAATTAAAGGTAAATTTTGTTCGTTAATAAAAGTGTTTCCGCCATCAATATAAATATTGCCAATGTGCATCGCAACTAAACTATAATCAATAAATCCAAAAGCAAAAATGCTTATTCCAATAATATAAAAAATAAAGCTTTTTTTCATTTTAAATGGAATATATTCCTTAGGTTCAGGCTCAAATTTATCAGGATTAGGAAATTTATGTTTAGTAAAAAATAATAGACCTATTGTAATAACAGCAGGTATTAATATAACCATAAAGCAGATAGAATACGTTTTAAAAGTATCTCCATCAGTTCTAAAAAGCATTACTAAATATAATAGTAAAGGGCCTAAAAAAGCTCCGATCTGATCAAGCATTTCCTGAATTCCAAAGCTTTTTCCGACGTCTTCTTGACTTGCTGCAAAAGACATAATAGTGTCCTTAGCAGGCTTTTTAATAGCTTTGCCGATTCTTCCTAAAGTTAAAAGAATACACGCATAAATCCATCCATGTTCGCCAACAAATGCTAGTAATGGTACTACAATTATATCAATGATATAGCCAATTATTGTCATCGGCCAATATTTTTTAGTCTTATCCGTAATTTTTCCGAATACATATCTTAATGAGTACCCAAGCAATTCCCCTAGTCCACTTACAAATCCAATTACAGTTGCTGATGCACCAAGTAATTTTAAATACTCACCTTGGATACTAGCAGCGCCTTCATGTGTCATATCACTAAATAAGCTTACAATGCCAAATAGTAATAAAAATACCATCGGTTGAGATAAATGAAATTTATGTTTATTTTTATTTGGATCTCTTGTTTCTAACTCTTCGCTCATAATAAATCACTCTTAAAGCATTTTCTTAACATTATTAAAATCGTTTTTGCTTTCTTCTTTAGACTTTTCATACACTTTATTCAGTAACTTAACAAAAGTCTTTCTTTCATCATCAGTTAAAACACCTAAGATATATTCATAAAAAGTATTTTCAATATGTCTTTTGATATTTTTTAATTCATCAGCTTTATCAGTTTTATAGATTAAAAAACTTCTTCCATCTTCGGGATTTATTTCTTTGCGTAAATAGCCTTTTAAAACAAGATTTGAAACTTGTCTATTAACTGCTGATTTATCTGTCCCTAATATTTGAGAGATTTCTATTTGAGAAATCCCATCATGCTTTCTCACAACATGAATTAAATCAATTTCACTAGGTCCAACATCAGTTAATTTCATTGT
>CAUWDL010000133.1:0-2131 GCA_963557285.1 uncultured Bacilli bacterium
TAATAAGGCTATTATCACATAATTCTTCTTTAATAATACTTCTTATACAACATAGTAATAATAGTGGTATTTTTGTAAGAATTTTTTAGAAGCAAATGGCACTAGAACAGAACCTTATTAATATGAAGCAAATAATTCGTATAATCTACGAAAAAAGAGAAGATGTAGTTAATATTGAACCTAATTACTTATGTGCGTAAGGCGAAATATATTACGAATTCAAATCTTAAGGTCTTTTAAATACAAATACAAGTAATGTTACTAAAAGTTTTGGATCTATAAGTGCAGGCATTAACATCCTGACTTGCTATAAGGACTAAATGACTGATAAAAGAAATGACTTTACCCAGAAATAACGAAAGAATTAACACTGAAGTGATAAATATAAGTAAAGCTGATTTCGGATTTGAGCCTCAATATTTCTTTTATGATAAAGATAAAATTATTTAGAATTAGAAGATTTTAAAATAGAAAGGCAAAGACTTGAATGTGACTATATTGAAAATGAGTATACTGTACTATCTCCTAAAAGAGAAAATACTGGTAAGGTATATTTATCACTCAAATTTAACAAAAAAGAGCATGAAATAAATACAAAATTATGATATAAGAGTGATAGTGAATATATCTATAAGAGCAATGGAGATTTTGTGTATTTTCAACATAAAGATGAAAGTGGACGATGGATAAATATGGTTGATCTATTAGATACTGATTTACCAACTGATAGGTTGTTGCCAAAAGAATTTACATTTATTATCCCTGAACGTACAACCGATATAAGATTTATATCAAATATAAATAAATCAATAATTGTGGTTAATAAATTGATGTAAAGTAATTTTAAATTTAGAAGAATTAAAATGCTTATCTTAATTTCTCATGTGAAATAATACCTAGCTGTTTTTTAATTTTGTAAATAAAATATAGCAAGATTACAAAATATAAAATGTATCTTTTAATATTAATAATATGTTAAATTTAACATAATGAGAGGTATTTTTATGAAATTAGGTGTTATTGGTTTTGGCAATATGGGCAGTGCTATTATTGATGGATTTTTATTTAAGAACGTATTAAATCCTAATGATATATTTTGTTATAGCAGGGATTATGAAAAGCTTCTTATTAATACAAGTAATAGAAAAGTTAATGCGTGCCGAAATATTAGTGAAGTTATTAAGAATAGTGATTTAATTATTATATCAACGCCAGCTAATATCTTTAATGATATTATTAATGAAATAAAAGATTATATTGGCGAAAAAATAGTATTTAGTGTTTGTAGCGGTGGGACATATAAAACAATAGAAGCTATTGCTCCAAAGATGCATTTTATTCAAGGTATCCCGTCTACACCTATAAGATATGGCGAAGGAATAATTTGCTTTGAAGATAAAAACTTATTAACTTTAGAAGAATTAGATATCGTTATTAATTTATTTAACAAAATTGCTTTAGTTAAATTTTTTAATGAAAATGAAATTGATATAGCTTCAACTATAAGTGGTTGTGGTCCAAGTTTTGCAGCTATATTTATTGAGACTTTAGGAGATGCTGGCTGCAAATATGGCTTAAGTAGAGAAGATAGTTATAGTTTAGCTAGTAAAATGCTCATTGGTGTAGGTACATCATATTTAGAAAGTAAAAAACATCCTTCAATTTTAAAAGATGAGGTAGCTAGTCCAGGTGGAACAACTATTCTAGGTATTACTAAATTAGAGGAATGCGGTTTTAGAAATTCAATTATTAAAGCTATCGATGCTATAAGCAAAAGAGAAAAATAGTTAAAATAATGGAGTATATAAAAGAGAAAAATATGAATGTAAAGCAGGTAAACTTAGATTTGCTTTTACTAACTGGATTTATTGTAGAAAAATACAAAAAAACGAGATAAATTTTCTTTTGATTGGTTAAGGTTATTAAAAAAATAATCTAGGATCGTTTACAATAAAAATAATTATATTTGAAAGAGAAGTAGAATAGTTTAGTTTTAATAATATATTTTTGCAGATTGTCCAAGACTATTTTTCACTATAAATAGAATTTTGATTTTTTATTTTGCATTGTTTTATGCTTACGCTGATGAAGGGTGATAGATTGTTCTAAATACAAAAATAATTTCCCTATA
>CAUWDL010000134.1:0-2078 GCA_963557285.1 uncultured Bacilli bacterium
ACATAAATGTTCCAAGAATAAGAATATGCGGATGTACAAGTCCTAAAACTGTAAAAGTGTTTGTTACTCCGAAAAATTTAGAGAATTCTCTAAAGAAAACGCCAGCAACAAGTCCAGCAATTAAGAAGCTAAAACTATATATTAAATACTTTTTAAATGTTTGTTTATTTTCTTGAGTCATATTAACTCCTCCCATTCACAAAAAGAATAAAGAAAAAAATTCCTTAGTGCAAATAAAAAGCATTATATGTTAAAAATAGCAATTAAAATATTGTAATAGTTCCATCTTCTTTTACTTCTATAATATCACCTGTTTTAACCGTGTCTAGAAATTCATCACCTAACTCATCTATAGCAATTAATCCAGCATCATTCCATACATTAGATAAAACTATTCCACTAGCAGCTAATGGATCTATTTTTTTAGAAAATAACCAAACCTTTGGAGCAAGGTTTCTAGATGAAACTGTTTGAATAACCATTCCGCCAGTAGTAGAGCCAATTGTTTGAGGCAAACATAAAATTTTCCCTGTTATGTTCTTTTTATATAAATCTTTATTGTTTTGATCACTAACAATAATCTTTTTAGCTGCAGGAATTAAGGCGCTTGTTTGACAACTTGCTAAAGTATTAAATCCTTCATGAGTTACAACTGCTTCACCTTTAAAATGTCCTGGGTAAAGTACTCTTCCTTTAAATTGTTTCATTTACATTTTTCCTTTCCGGTGATTATTGCTAATATTTCATCATCTTTATAATATCTTGCCCCAGAATAAGTTCTAAGTTTATTAGAATTTGTAATAATAGGTTTAGAACCTGCAATAGGATTATCAACGTACATTAAAGGACATATATAACTTAGATGTGCACCAGTTTTTATAAATTTATTATATTTATCTGTTTTCTTAAATTCTTCAATTACAGCTGGTGCAGCTGTAAAAACTGTATTTATTACAAGTTTTTCTTTTTTATTCGCTTGTAACGCTAAAACCATTTTATCAGTCCAGTCACAAAGTTGCTTTAATGTTAAATGTGGACATCCTATAAATGCTTTATGTGGCTTAAGATTAGTCTTTTTCCACATTATAGGATATGATTTATAAATTCTTTCAATTTCTTTATCATCAATTATGTATGTTCTGTATCCAGATTTAAGTAATTTTTCTTCACCAAATTCTTTAGCTTCTGGTGTAATATTTTCTACATGATATAAGCCAACTGCTCCATTACTTGCAGTTGCTGCACCAAAATCTTTTAAGTACGCGATTGTGTCTTCATCAGGTAAATCTTTTAAATATTTATCTAAGCCTTCAATAAAAGGCACTTCTTCCATTACCTTCATGCCAATTGCTGAGCCTAATATTTGCGCTTCAGGTTTTTTTGTCGTTTTAATAATGATTTTCCACGTAGCTTTTCTACCATCATCTGTTAAAAACCCAAATTTAGGAACAACGCCCAAAATAGAACCAAAAGTATCAATTATGCCAGAATTTCTATTGCATCTTGCACCTAATACACTATTAGCAAATACAACTGCACTAGACTCACTCCATGACAAAATATCACCTTGTTTTGGTGTATTTCCAACTTCTTTTAAATAGCATGTACAAGTGAATCCATTTGTATCTTTTAAACCTATTTGTTTTAACTGTTCTTCGTAATGCTTTTGTTTGCCATACATAACATCAGAAAAAACAAATCTTTCAAGAGGACCAACTGAAACATTCTTATAATCAATTGGTCGTGGATCCATCGTAAAACCTTCGTCTATTTTGCAATTAGAAGCAATTAATTCATCCATTAGAGGATAGACAGGCTTAAGCATTGATATGCCAAAAGACGTAACAAAATGACTTTTTTTATGTGTAATAGGAACTAAACATTCAGCATCAAACATGTCGCCATATCTAGCAAGAACTTCCATCATTTTTGCACGTGTTCGTCCTTCTTTGCCATTTAGTATGTCTTTTTCTCTTTGATTTAAAAGCATTTTAGGATTATACATTTTTATCTCCTTAAATTATCATTGCAACTTCGTAAGCTTTCCAAATAACAGTCTTTAAATTGCCTACTTCGAC
>CAUWDL010000135.1:0-2055 GCA_963557285.1 uncultured Bacilli bacterium
AATTGCTAGAGCTTTAGCAAAAAATCCAAAATTATTACTCTGTGATGAGCCAACAGGGGCGTTAGATTACCAAACAGGTAAGCTCGTTCTCAAAACATTACATGAAGTTTGCAAAACTTCTAATAAAACAGTCATTATTATCACTCACAATGGAGCATTAACAAAAATGGCAGACCATGTTTTACACATTAAAAATGGTAAAATTGTTGGAGAAGAATATCAAGAAAATCCAACACCGATTGAAGAAATAGAGTGGTAAAAATGCACAACAAGTTTTTTAAATATATATTGAAAAGTATAAAGACTGATTTATCACGTCTGATTGCAATTTGCTTAATTACTTTTTTGGGAATCGGCTTTTTAGTAGGACTTATGAGTAGTCCAAAAGATTTAAAATCGAGTATTAATTGTTATTATGAGCAAAGCAATTTAATGGATGTTTACATACAATCACCGATTGGTTTTAATGCTAATGATATTGATTTTTTAAAAGAAAACATAAAAGGAATTAGTGATATAGAAGGTTATTATCAAAACGACATATATGCTTATATTGATAGTACAAAAATACAAGCAAGAATAATTTATAAATCTTTTGATGAGAATTCTATTGATAAGTTAGAACTAGTTGATGGCAATTTCCCTGATAAAAAGAATTCCTGTGTTATGTTGTCACCTAAGGATTCGATGGTTGATAGTGCATTAGGAAGTGAATTGACTATTGATAATGAAAAATTTGAAATTGTTGGAAAAGTTAACGATCCATTTTATTTAGCGAATCAACCAGAAAAAACTTTAATTGGAAGTGGTACTTTAGATGGAGTTTTTTACATAGATTCTAAATTTAATAATATAAAAGATATTACTACTATTAAAATTTGTTTTGAAGACGCGAAATCATATAACACATTTACCAACGAATATACAAATTACATTAATAATATCGCAGATTCCATTAGCAGCTTTGCTGATGATAGAATAGAACTTAGAAAAGAGACTATAAAAAAAGAACTCAGTAAGCAAATAGAAGATAAAATGCTACAAGAGATTAAAAATCAGGTTTTAGAAATTTTGCCTTCTTTAAGCGAGAGTGAAGTTTTAAATAAAATACTTGATAGTGTGAAAAACTCACAAATGTTTCAAGATAGTTTAAAAGAGACAACGAATGAAAAATTTAATGAATTGATCAAGGATTTGCCGCTTAAATGGTTCGTTTTAACAAGGAGTCAAATACCAAGTTACGTGATTGCAAAGGCCGATATTGAAAAAATAAATATCGTTTCAAATATTTTGCCTGTATTTTTCTTTTTAATAGCGTTACTTGTTAGCATTACATCTATAACACGTATTGTACAAAAAGATAGGATTTATATCGGAACATTATGTTCTATAGGATACAGCAAAAATAAAATTTATGTGAAATATTTGATTTATGGATTATTAAGCTCATTAATTGGCTGTGTAATAGGGGCAACAATTGGAACGTTTATTTTGCCACTTGCGATAATGCAAATATATCGCACGCTTTATGATATACCTCAATTGATTTTCGAATTTGACTATAGTAGTGTTTTATTCTTCTCAAGCCTAATGATATTAATGATAGTAGGCGCGGCTTTGTTAATTGTTCATAGTAATTTAAAAGAAAATGTTTCTTCGCTTCTAGTAGGAAAAGCTCCTGTTGCAGGCAAAAAAATATTATTAGAAAAAATTCCTTGTATTTGGAATCATATCTCATTTAAGCAAAAATCAATGCTTAGAAACGTTTTTAGATTTAAGAAGAATTTAATTATGATTGTTGTAGGTATAGGTGGTTGTACTGGGTTATTACTTACAAGTTTTGGTCTTAGAGATTCTATAGGTGCTATTCAAAATAAACAATATGGACAAATTATTAATTATGATTTAATAGTTAACACAAAGAACGTTAACGAAAATCCAATTGATGCTTCTATTAAGAATACATCTATATATTACTTTAACGGTACTGTCTTAGATAAAGATGAAAATATTCCAATTTCATTGATAAGTTCAGATAATTTGAATGACTATATT
>CAUWDL010000136.1:0-2045 GCA_963557285.1 uncultured Bacilli bacterium
GGAGAATTAAGTTATTTAAGCGGAATGAAATTTGAGGCGCCTTTATTTGAAAAAGATAAAGAAATATTAAAGAGTTTAGGATTTAAAATTAAGTAAGTTTATATTTTGACTATTTGCGATCATTATATATAATTAAATTATATATAAAAGGACTGGTTAAAATAATGAATAAAACAGCTTTGGACAATTATAATAGATGGATAAAGTCTAATAAATTAAGCAAAAATGATAAAAATACATTGCTAGGCATGACGGAATCAGAAATAGATGATGCTTTCTTTAAAAACATCGCTTTCGGAACTGCAGGCATGAGAGGCATTATAGGCCCTGGAACTAATCGTATGAATATTTATACGATTAAAAAAGCGTGTATAGGATTTGGTATCTATTTACAAAATCATTTTAAAAAACCTATTAGCTGTGCAATTAGCCACGACAATAGATTTATGAGTCGTGAATTTACATTAGAATGTGCAGACATTCTCAACCAAATGGGTATTGATACATATATTTTTGATTCTTTAAGGCCTACTCCTGAATTATCTTTTGCTGTTCGATATAAAAAATGTAGTGGTGGAATCATGATAACTGCAAGTCATAATCCTAAAGAGGACAATGGATTTAAAGTATATGATGAACAAGGGTGTCAATTAGTTCCATCTAAAATAAAAGATTTAATTGAAATAATTTCAAATCTTGAAGATGAATTAAATGTTGAAGTTCCTATAAATAAACAAAAAGGTACAAACTTTATTTTAGATAAGTCTATTGATGATGAATATGTAAGATTATGTGAGACAGTACAAATTAACCCACAACTTGATAAGTCTAACTTTAAAATTGTTTACACTCCAAATCATGGAACAAGTTTTGTTAATGCAATGAGAGTTTTTTCTGATTGTGGATATGATGTTCACCCTGTATTGACTCAATGTGACCCAGACCCAGCTTTTAGTGGTACATTAACTCCAAATCCTGAAAATAGTGATTCATATATTGAACCTATTAAACTTGCAAAAAAGATAGATGCAGACTTAATTTGTATGACAGATCCAGATGGTGATAGGGTTGGGTTAGCGTGCAAAAACAATGCTGGAGATTATGTTTTATTAACCGGAAACGAAAGCGCTGCATTGCTTCTTGATTATATAATTAGCCAAAAATTAAGTCGTGGAGAAGACTTGTCAAATTATGTCGTATATAACACAGTCGTTACCTCCTCATTAGGAAAACGTATTTGTGAAAATTATAATGTTAAACTTGAATCTTTTTTAACAGGATTTAAATATATTGGTGATAGAATACATTTTTATGAAATGAATAATGGTCCTCATTTTTTATTTGGATATGAAGAGTCTTATGGTTGTTTAATTAAAGATTTTGCTCGAGATAAAGATGGTATACAAGCTATTTTGTTATATTGTGAAATGGCATTATGGTATAAAAAACAAGGAATAACATTAGATGTTGCTTATGCTAATTTTGCAAAAAAATATGGCTACTATAAATCAAAATTATTTAATATTTATTTCAAAGGTTCTGAAGGTCAAAGTGAGATGAAAAAAATAATGGATGAGCTTCAAGCAAATCCATTAACAGAAATTGACGGAAATAAAGTAAAAGTAGTTGAAAATTATTTTACTTTAAAAAGACACAATCTTTTAACTGGAACAACTTCAGACATTAATGGATTGCCAATTGGTGATTTAATTAAATTTATTTTTACAGATGGATCCAATATTTCAATAAGACCAAGTGGTACAGAACCAAAGTGTAAATTTTATATTGAAATGGTAGATAAAGATTTAATAACCGCTGAAAAAAGATGTGATAGTGCTTATAAAGCTCTATTAAAATTGCTTCATATTTAGGTTTGCATTCATTTAGTTTTAATTTAAAAAGCGCTATAATAATTTTATGAAGATATTTACAGTACAGAATCTTGTATTTTTGTTAGTTTCGTTAGGAGTTTTTATTGTTATTTGTACTATTTCTTTAACGATGCATTTTAAAACTAACAAAAGAATTAAGACATTAAACGATAA
>CAUWDL010000137.1:0-2025 GCA_963557285.1 uncultured Bacilli bacterium
GTTTAAGATTAAAATATGAATAGAAAGCATTGGCAAGAATGGTAGAAAAAGTGCAGCAAATAGTAAGGAAAACATATTTCCAAAATTACTGCTAGAAGTAATTTTTATATATTTCATCATATTAAAATGTGTTTTTCGTCCGTATATAATGCCTTTTTTGAGAACTTCTAGATCGTTTTCAAGCAAAATAACATCCGCTGATTCTTTTGCGATATCGGATGCGTCATTTACACTTATACCTATATCACTTGTTCTTAGAGCTAAAGCGTCATTTATTCCATCGCCCATAAATCCTACTTTATGTTTGTTATTTTTTAAAGAAATTATTATTCTTTCCTTTTGATCTGGAGATAATTTTGCAAAGATATCAATAGATGGAGCAATTTTTGCCAATTCTTCATCAGTCATCTTTCCAATTTCACTAGATAATAAAATTTTTGGATTAGTGATATTTAATTGATTAGCGATATTTCTTGAAACTTTTTCATTATCACCTGTTAGAATTTTCGTAGATACTCCAAGTTCTTTAAGTTCTTTAATTGCATTTTTAGAAGATGTTTTTAATGGATCGATAAAGACTAATAGTCCAATGATAGTCATATTACATTCATCTGCAACACTATAATTTTTATTGCTATTTATGTGTTTATAAGCGAGTATTAAAATTCTATAGCCATCAATATTGTATTTTTCAATTAAATCTTTAATTTTAGATATAGTTTTTTTATCAAGTTCTACTTTATTTCCGTTTAAAACGATATATTTTGAGATACTAAGCATTTCTTCGGCACTACCTTTTGTAATAATTTTTGTATTGTTGGTATCTAAATTTTTTACAACTACACTTAATCTTTTTCTAGTGAAATCAAATGGTATCTCATCGATTTTTATATATGTTTTTTTAAGCGTATCTTCTAGCAAGTTGAATTCAGTATTAAAGCGATTAATAATTGCAAGATCCATGCTATTTTTGAATCCAGTTTGCAAGCTTGCATTTAACATAGCTAATTTAATTACTTCAGATTCGCTATATTCATCATCTAAAATAATGATTTTATCTAAATAAGATGCATTTTCAGTAATAGTACCTGTTTTATCAGTACATAATATGTCGATTGCTCCAAAATTATTTATAGCATTTAAATTTTTAATAATGACTTTTTCTTTAGACATTTCCTTAGAACCACGCGATAGACAAGCTGTAACAATCATTGGCAATAGTTCAGGAGTTAATCCAACTGAAACAGTAATAGCAAAGATGAAAGATTCTAACCAATCATTTTTAGTAACACCGTTTAATATAAAGACAATAGGCGTTAAAATAGCCATAAAAATTAGAAGCAATTTACTAACATCATTAATGCCTTTTTCAAATGCTGTAGGTTCTTTTTTAACGCTATTTTTAGTAATTGTTCCAAAATATGTATCTTGTCCTTTATTAATTACTATACCTGTAGCAGTTCCAGAAATTATATTTGTACCCATAAATAAGATATTTTGAATATTTATAATGTTATCAGCTTCTTTAAAATTACTATGCTTTTCAACTGGAATACTTTCTCCGGTTAAACTTGATTCATTAACAAATAAATCTTTTGAATTAAGTATTTTAATATCAGCTGGAATAATATCTCCGCTTCCGAAAATTATAATATCTCCTAAAACGATTTCAGATAGAGAAATTTCTTTTTTGATTCCGCCTCTTATCACAGTTGCAGTATTAGAAACGAATTTTAATAATTTATTAGTGTCTTTATAAGATTTAAATTCTTCAAAAAAACGAATAGTGCCACTTAAAAGTATAATTAGAATTATTACGATAAAAGAAAAATAATTTCTTTCATTTTCGGAAACGATTAAAACATCAGTAATTAGCGTCATTATAGATATGAAGATTAAAATTAAAGAAAATGGATTAATAAACGATTTAACGAACATTTTTAGAACGCTAAAATCTTTATTTTTTATCTTATGAGTTTTATTAAAATATGATAAACGATTAAAAGCTTCATCGTCACTAATGCC
>CAUWDL010000138.1:0-2017 GCA_963557285.1 uncultured Bacilli bacterium
CTTTTGCAATAGTTCCATTTGAAAGGCCCTCCTTAATAATAAATAAGGCGGCTCTATCCTTTACACTACCACTCGGATTAGATCTTTCTAATTTTCCATAAATATCGAACGATAAATTAAATTTCTTTTTTATATTATTTAATTTAACTAATGGAGTTTTACCAACACACTCTAAAATACTATTTTTATACATATAAGCCTCTTTTACTATATTAAGATTTTAATAATAAAATTTAAATAAAATTGCTTAAATATCAAAATTTTTAGACTATAATTTAAGTAGGAGGAAATTAAAATGTCAAAAGAAAAAACAATTAAGCTAATTGAATACATTTTAATGATTGTAGTTGGTATTTTATTTGCAGTCTCAATTGCTGATAAAAAGATTCTTATTTACTGCGTTGGCACAGCTATCTTACTCTATGGATTATTTATGATTGTTAAATCAGTTTATCAATCTAAATCATTCATTGGTCCTGAAGGTATTCTTGGTACTGGATTAATTGCACTCGGGGTTGCAACTTTATGCGATTTCATTGATTTAATCGGTGTAGGAGAAAAAGCTGTTTCAGTAATCATCGCAGCAGTCGGTGGAATATTTTTATTAGATACTGTTGTTAAACTTGCAAACCACAAAAATCAACAAGGTATTACTGAATTAATCATTGGTATTATTTTATTAGCTTTAGGTTTAACTCTTTGCTTATGGAAAGAATCAACAAATTACGTTTGGATGATCTTTGGTATCTTACTTGCAATTTATGGTGTTTATGCCATTGTAATGTTATTTACAAATTGCCCTGCAAAGCGTAAATAAGTTTATAAAACTAATTAAATTAACTGCAAATCTTATAGATTTGCAGTTTTTTATATCTTTTTTCTTAAGTAATTAAACTCAGCAAAAGAAATTATTTTATCATGTTGTAATCGCCCAACAAGTATACCTGGCGCAATATTTAGCTTTTGAGAATACTCCAAAATCATTTGCCCTGTAATATTTTTGTAGCTTATTAGTTCACTATATATTTCATTATCTATTAATATATTACTGGAAAATATATCCGACATCTCTTCACAATAATAAGTACTTCTAACATCAATTTCAAAAAGCCTTAAATGGCCTAATTCATGGCACAAAGTAAAAAGAAATACATCTAGATATTTTGACTTATTTGATACTCCTATGGTAATTTCATCACTATTTCTCAAAATAAAACCGCTTATTTTATAATCCCTATCATAGTCAAAATAATAAAAATTTATTCCATGAGTTTTTAGCAATTCCTCGACTGCTTTTAGAACTTCAGCAAAGTCTTTAATAAATGTTATCTCTCTAATTTGTTCTTTCAATGAATCAATGTTTAATACGCTTTCATATTTTTTCATTGGGGCTTTATTTTCACGTTGAGTTACTAAGGTGCCAACATAGAAAAATTTATCAAAATTCGTTATGTTATCACTACTTCTAAAAGCACTAAATATTTTATAGTTATTGCCATAAAAAATTAAATTAGATTTTTCTTCAATTTTCTTAATTACATCATATGTTTCTAATTTTGTATGCACTCTTCTTTTAAAAATATTAAAGTTATTATTTATCGTTTTTAATGTTAGCTTTGTTATTTTGGAGTAATCATCATAAGAAATGTTTATTTTCTTTAACTCGAACTTTAAATAACGTAAATAATTAGAGTTCAAATTATTAATGAAATTAGGATTAAGTCCTAAGTAAATAGACATTTTAATAGCTTCAGAACTTTTTAACAAATAATCACCGTCAATAAATCGTTTAATAATGCAAGATCGAATATCGAGTTCTTTAGCGATAGCACTAAGAGTAACTTTTTTACTTTGGATTATTTCTTTTATAGTTTCTCCAGGATGTGGCAACATTTCAAGCGATAATCCATTCATCTTTAGCGCCATGGTAATCAACTACTCCTTTTATCGTCACTTTATTATTTTTATTATCACTACATTCATCAAATTCTAGAATAAGTCTATATTTTCTATCAAT
>CAUWDL010000139.1:0-2009 GCA_963557285.1 uncultured Bacilli bacterium
AGCTTTTATAAAAGATGTTTTCCTAGAATTCATATTTTCTTCTCCTAACACTATTATATTTAGTTTTAAAAATTAATTACCTACTAAATAATAGTTATATTAGCATAAAAATAATTGCGTTATCACTAACTATAAAAAAGTTTTAATCATTTTTATAGTTCATATTTTATTTAATTCAATTCATGTTGAAAATTATGATACAATGAAAAAAGGAATTTTTATGAACGAATTATTATCACCAGCTGGAACATTAGATGCATTTTATGCCGCGATTAAAAGTGGAGCAAATGCAATTTATTTAGGGTTAGACAAATTTAGTGCAAGAGCTTATGCCACTAACTTTACACTAGAAAATTTAAAAGAACTTGTTAAATATGCTCATTTAAGAAATGTAAGAATTTTCTTAACGATGAACACACTAGTTTATGACGATGAATTAAACGAAGTTTTTTCTATAATTGATCAGCTTGCTGATATTCATGTTGACGCTTTAATCGTTCAAGATTTAGCTCTTTTAAATTACATTACAAATCATTATAAATCAATCGAAGCACACGCTTCGACACAAATGGGAATCGATGATCTTGATGGAGCGACATTAATTAAAAACTTAGGAGCTACTAGAATAGTTTTCGCTAGAGAAACTCCTCTTTCAGTTATGAAATCTGTTAAAGAAAAACTTGGAATAGAAATCGAAGCTTTTATACATGGTGCATTATGTGTCGCTTATTCAGGTAATTGTCTTATGAGTTCAATGATCGGTGATCGTAGTGGCAATCGTGGAAGATGCGCTGGCTGTTGTAGACAATTTTATTCATTGATAGATACAGATACAAATTCGAAAATAGAATCAGGCTATTTGCTTTCAATGAAAGACTTAAATGCTAGCCAAGAAATTAATGAAATGAATTTTGTTGATTCATTAAAAATTGAAGGCAGAATGAAAGAACCAGCATACGTTGCAAGCGTCACTAATTATTATCGAAATGTTTTAGATAACAAAAAAATAGATAAAGAAATATTAGATAAAGTTTTTAACAGAACTTACACAAAGGGTTTTATGAACGGAACAACTAGTGAAAATATCACTAATATTGAAAGGCCTAATAACTTTGGATATCCAATTGGCAAAGTCGTTAAGATTAACAAAACTAACGTATGGATAAAGCTTTTTAAAGAACTAAATAAAGGTGATCAAATAAGAATTGAATCTCCTAAAAAATACGAGGAAATTAGTGTACCTATTACTAAATTATTAGATCCAAATTTTAATCCAATTGAATCAAGTCACAAAACAGTTATCATCACATGTGATAAAAAAATCAATCTTGGTGCAATTGTTTATAAAACAAAAGATACTAAATTTTTGAACTCCATAAATCAATCATTACTTAATAATGATTATAAAAAAGTGAATATTTGCATGGCTTTTGCAGGACATGTAGGCAAAACAATGCATTTAAATGTTAATTGTGGTGATTTTAGTGCTTCAGTTGAAAGCAATTATATTGTAGAAAAATCTATCTCTAGACCTACCACTAAAGAAAATATCATTAAACAATTATCTAAATTGAGCGAGACTCCTTACACGCTTTCAAAAGTCGATTTTGATGTTGATGATAATATTTTTATCTCTTTAAAAGAAATAAATGAACTAAGACGAGAAGCTATCGAAAAATTAAATATAATAAGATTAAAAGACAATGTTATTACTAATAATTATCAAAATATAATTCCTAAAAAGTATGAATTACATGCACCTCAAATAACCGTTCAAGTTTCTAACGAAGAACAATATGAAACTGTTAAAAAATTAGGAATTAAAAATATTTATTATAAAAATATTGTAAGAAGAAATAATGAGATATATAAAGATTTCTCAAATCAAGAAATACTTATTGGTGGATATGGTGCAATTAATCACTATAAAGACACCAATAATATATTAGTTGCAGATTATTCGTTAAATGTCACAAATTATATTTCATGCGCTGTTCTTTCTTCGCTTG
>CAUWDL010000140.1:0-1927 GCA_963557285.1 uncultured Bacilli bacterium
TTATATGATTTTGAATATTTATTTAGTAACAAATTAATTAACAGTTTGCATAAATTTACTGCCTCATCATCTGTACCTTGATTTGGTACTGAGTCATATTTATTTAAATTTAAAAATGATCTAGTTATTTTTTATTAAACAAATATCGCTTTCTTTGATTCCAATAATTGCTATTA
This sequence comes from uncultured Bacilli bacterium, assembly GCA_963557285.1. GTDB lineage: Bacteria > Bacillota_I > Bacilli_A > RFN20 > CAG-826 > Onthovivens. The sequence continues at coordinate 177 of CAUWDL010000140.1, forward strand.
TGAGAAGATTGGCAATTCTAAACCAGTAAAGCTTGAGGATTTACCTTTAGATATTGTTGATAATTGGACATGGATTAGATTTACAAATCTAGTAAATTTCATACTTGGTAAAATTCCCGACCGACACAACCCTAAATTTTGGAATGATTGCAAGTATAATTGGTTTTCAATCTGCGATATAAAAGATAAAGAAATAGTCAGTTCCACAAAAGAAAAAATATTAGAAATATCATTTAAAGAAACTTTGGTTCTACACTATCGCCAGCTGACACATTACAAATAAGTTTTAAGCTAACAATTGATTGTGTTTCAATTTTAGGATAAGTATCAATATTAATAAAATCTTCACCCTTCTTATATAGCCAAAAGTTCATCACTTTATAAAACTTATCTTTAAATTTATTAAATAAATACTCTTTAAAAATTATTTTGATATCTTCCTAATTAACACGCCTTCAAACTACATTATTAAACTTCATTATAATATTTAATAAAAACTTACTATCGCCTTTAGAAACTTTGAGAAAATTATGACTATCAGCAAGATTTATTGTATTTATATTATAACATTTTTCTACTTATGGTGGGTAGGTTGGTTGATAAGAAAAAAGGACCTCATTTAATGTTCTAAGGTCCTTTGAATATTTGTTTAATTAAATTTTATTAGTGATAAGATAATCTCTATTCTAGTCTGATATTAGCTTTTTAAAATATCCATTAAATTTTGAAAGTTAGTAACTTTACCATACTTAACATTATCATTAGACATAGTTTCAAATAATTTAGTAGCGCATTCAATCTTAGTTATTATTGCTATAATATCATTGCTATGTTTTCTACTATTTTATTAAACTTTTAATGTATTATCTTAAATTTTTATCCGCAGCATAAATGTATATACCATAAATTCCATATGTTAATAAAACAAGATATGCATTAATAATATTATTAATAGTATTATCATCTATTGATGATTTTGAATTTTTATCAATGAAATTATCAATATGATATTCTATTTTTGGTGATTGGATTATAAGAAATATCTTTTCCTAAAATAACACCAGCATAATTTAAGTCATGACCTTGAGTTGTATAAATACAGCCTACATAATCGATGTTATTATCGTTAGTAATAAAATCAGAAACATTAAAATCTTCATTCCAGCAATACTCATAACCATCAATTTCGAAATCATAATTTTGAGTAAATAACGTTGATTTCTTATCTCTAACTTTTGTATGCGAATTAAAAGATAATCCTGCTAACATGCGAAATAAGCCATAATATTCTTTTTTTCTTTAATAGCATTAAACATTTCAAGACAATCATCAAATACTTTCAAATCATATTGGTGACTAGAATTAAAAATTGATGGTTTACCATTAAAAATATTATATATAAAGTCAATATACTCATTTCCACATTTAACTCTTAATTGTGAGTTTAAGAAAAATTCAAACGTATATTTCTTATTTTTAAAATCTTTAAAATCAGTATATAATACATTAGATTCTTTTACTGATTGAACGTTATCATAAAATAATATTAATAATTTATTAGTCTTAGCTTTTAGCCATTCTAACTCAGTAAATTAATCAGCAAACCTAGTGCACGATTAACATTATCATGTGTCCCATAGTTAGTTAATTTGTTTCTTCTCTTTAATCAGTGCGCCTCATAAACAATTAAAAAAACATAATCGTCACCTGATGATTAAGATGGAGAAACAACCAAAATTACTCTTAATTCT
>CAUWDL010000141.1:0-1920 GCA_963557285.1 uncultured Bacilli bacterium
CATCATTTTCATTTTCTTTTAAAACGCTTTTTTTAATTTCTATTATTTTAACACCGTTCATAATTATTCATTCTTTTTTCCTATTACCATATAATGACGTTCATCATCCTCATTAAGTATAATATCAAATAAATCATCGAAAAATTTAAAATCTTCTTTTAGAGATATTACATCTCTAGAGACATGTCGACATTTTTCATGATGTTTTCTTACTGCATCAAGAGATAGATCACTAAATATAATAAATTCTCCATTTTCTTTTAAATTATCGTATAAAGCATTTTTAAGTTTATCAATTTCTAAAAAATGTGGATAAGCATTAAAAATAAATATTTTATCAAATCTGTTATTTTTCATATTGATAAAATCTTCACAAACAAAAATAAGGTTTTTATTATTATATTTTTGTTTTGCTATCTTAATCATTTCCTGAGATATATCTACACCAATAACACGTGTTTTAGTCAAATCATATAATAATGGTGTTAATATCCCAGTTCCGCAAGCAACATCAAGAACTACATCTCCTTCTTTTATTGAGGTACGATTAAGTAAATTGCGAATATTTTTTATATCACTTTTAGCATGTTCATCCCAAGTTAATGCACGTTTATTAAAATATTCTATTGTTTCATTCATTATCTTAAAATCCATTTCATAAATTAATTATGCTTGATAATAATGGCATATTCAACAAATTTCAGTAAAAAAATACCAAATTATACTAATTTTGAAATATTGTGTGTTTTATATACTTTTACTAATAGGAGGTGATAGCATAATTTATTTTTTTACGATTAAATAAAAATAAAATTTTCTTTTATATTAAAATGATATAATATTCAGTAATGAAAGATTTTAAGAAGGCTAATTTAAAAAAAATCAATGTTAAAAAAGTAATAATTCAATTTCTTATAACACTATTAATTTATGGCGTTTGTATTGGATTTTGTTCGCTACTAGATTATTTTAAAATTAATGATTTAAATTTCATTATTATATTTGTCCTAGGTATTTTAATAACTGCAATTCTAACAGATGGTTTCTTCTTTTCTATTTTATTATCAATAGTTAGTGTTTTTACGTATAACTTTTTATATACAGTTCCTAAATTTACATTTCATTTTAATGAAAAAAGTTACATGTTTACCTTTTTGTTAATGTTTTTTATTAGTGTTATTGTTTCCACTCTTACTTATGTCTTAAAGAAAAAAATGACACAGGTTAAAGAGTTAGCTATCGAAAAAAATAATTTAAAAAACAATATCGAGAAAGAAAAAATGAAAGCTATGCTTCTTCGTTCAATCTCTCATGATCTTAGAACTCCATTAACTGCAATAAAAAATGGTTCTGAAGTTCTTCTTGATGGTAAAGATATTACTAAAGATGAAGAACACGAAATTATTGAAGGTATTTATTCTAAATCCGATTGGACAATAAGGCTTGTTGAAAACTTATTAACACTTTCTAGAATCGATGGCGAAAGTTTAACAGTTAAAAAACAAGATGAATTATTAGAAGAAATCATTCCACAAGCTGTAAGAAACGTTGAAACAATAATTGGTAATAGAAAAATTCATTATGATATTCCTGATGACATCGTTGTCATTAAAGTTGATGCAACTTTAATCATTCAAGTTATTACAAACATTTTAGCTAATGCAATACATCATACAGACGACAATGGTAATATTTATTTTAAAGTTTGGCAAACTGGAAAGCATACTGTTATCCGAATAAAAAACGATGGTAGTCAAATAAATACCGAAGATTTGCCACATATTTTCGAACCTTATTACCGTGGAGGTGATAATCAAAAAACAAACGGATTTGGTTTAGGACTATCAATTTGTAAAATAATAATTACTGCTCATGGTGGTACAATAGAAGCAAATAACGATCCAGTAAAAGGTGTCTATT
>CAUWDL010000142.1:0-1897 GCA_963557285.1 uncultured Bacilli bacterium
TATCAAGCCTTAACGTTTCTAATTCTTTACTAATAACAAATTCATCAGTTTTCATCGTGTAAATTTGAATTTTCCTCTTTTTTAATGTCGTCAGTAGACTTTGCTTTATCAGCTTCATCTAAGGCCTTCGCTTTAGCAAGATCAGCTTCATTTCTCGCTTTTTGTGCTTTTTGTTCTTGGATTTCTTCCACGATAAAGTAAATAATAAGTAAAATTAACCCAACTACTAAACAAGCATCGGCTATATTAAAAATACCAAATCCAGGGAACCATGATTGTATAGATATAAAATCAATAACTCCTCTATCGAAAAAGAAAGTTCTATCTATCAAATTTCCGAAATCTCCAGCAAGGATTAAACCTAGACAAGTCGTAAACAAACCAGAGAAATGTTTATTTTTCGCCATCGCATATATAACATAGCAAGGAATATAAATGAAAACTATCCAAGAAACTGAACATAATAATATTCTGCTCCAAAGAGCGTCATCACCCATTCCCCAAGCAGCACCTTTATTATAAACTAATTTAAATTCAATAAAATTAGGGATAAAAGTAACTTCCTGTCCATTTAAAGTTAGATTACCAACAGCTACATATTTTGATATTTGATCAAAAGCGACAAAACTAATAAACAAAGAACCAAAGATTATTAAAAATTTTAAATAATCTTTAATCTTTATATTTTTTATTTCTCTGCCTATTTCTTTAATGCGTGCAAGCATCTTTCGCATAGATGTGCTCCTTCAACTTCATGAATTTTTTCTTCATCAAAATAATTCCAGCATCTATCACATTTTACACCAGTATGTTTAATTACTTGTACATTAACGATATCTTTATCTTCGCCGCCAAGTGAAGTATCAAATTTTACTTCACTAACAATAAATATTCTTTCAAGTTCTTCCAAAGTGAATTTACTTAATTCATTTTTAGCGTTTTCATCTAAAGGATTTAACTTAACTAAAGCTTCTTGAGCGCTTCCTATCAAGCCACTTGTTCTTGCGTTTTCTAATGCGCTCAATACTTTAGCTCTACAAAGTTTTAATTCTTTAAAATCGTCTAAAATTGAAACATCAAAATTATGTGATTTCTTTGGATATTCATAATACATAACATTTGTTTTACTTGCTAATGGATAATTTTGATTAACTTCATCCATAGTGAATGGAATAATAGGGTTTAATAATCTCATTAATGTAAATAAAACTTCATTAATAGTTGTTTGTATTTGAAGTCTTCTAACACTATTTTGTGGTTCACAGTATAAAATATCTTTTGCAATATCTAAGTAGAAACTTGACAAGTCATCACTCATAAATTTCATAATTTCAGTAATCGCGTTAATAAAATCATATTTATCAAAACTATCAATTACTTTATTTTTAACTTCTTCAAGTCTAGCAAGAATATAATTGTCAATTACTGCTAAATTTTGTTGCTTATCTTCTTCTTTAAAATGATCTTCTAAGGTACCATTACTTAAATTTCCAAGTAAGAATCTAAATGTATTACGAATCTTACGATATTGTTCACTAATTGTTTTTATGATAGATTCACTAATTCTTACGTCTTGTTGATAATTTGTTAATGCAGCCCACAATCTTAAAACATCACTTCCATAAACATTAATGATTTTTAAAGGATCTAATCCGTTTCCTTTAGATTTAGACATTTTTTCCCATTTATCATCAACGACAAATCCATGACTTGCAACTTCTTTATAAGGTGCTTGTCCAGTAGTAGCTAAAGAGACGATTAATGAAGAGTTAAACCATCCTCTATATTGATCGCTACCTTCTAAATATAAATCTGCAGGATACTTTAATCCTCTTTCTCTTAAACATCCATTCCAGCTTGATCCGCTATCAAACCAAACATCCATAAGATCTGTTTC
>CAUWDL010000143.1:0-1850 GCA_963557285.1 uncultured Bacilli bacterium
ATACCTCTTATTAACCGTGTGAATGCATTTAAAGAAGATAAAGGATTTTATACATTTAGTGATATAGCAAAAATGGCGATTAGGCTCGTTCAAGAAGTCAAAGAAGTTCGTGATGAATTAAAAAATAAATATAAGCTTATCATGATTGATGAATATCAAGACACAAGCGATGAACAAGAAGAATTTATTAACACTATTGCGAATAATAATGTTTTTTGTGTTGGGGATATTAAACAGTCTATTTATAGATTTAGAGGTGCACGCCCTGATCTTTTTAAAGAGAAATACGAATTATATTCAAGCTGTCCTAATATCGGAAAAGCAATAAACATGAATAAAAATTTCAGAAGTAGAAAAGAAATAATTAATCCTATTAATGATTTGTTCTCTACTTTAATGACGTTTGATTTTGGTGGCGCTAATTATAAAAAAGATCATATCATAGAAGCTGCGAACAAATGTTATGATGAATTTGGAACTCCTAATAATCTAGCTACAAAAAACTCTTTCGGTTTTAGTGAAATTTATGGAACAGACCAACTTAGCGATACTCTTCTCGAAACTAAATTTAAGTCTGCATCTGATAGACAAGTTGCATCCCAAGCGATTGCAATCGCCCTCGATATTAAAAAAAGAGTTGAGGGTGGATTTAAAGTGTTTGATTTTAAAAATAAGTGTTTAAGAAAAGCAACTTATAAAGACTTTAGTATACTTACTTATAGACAAGTAAAATTTGATATATTTAAAATTGTTTTTAAAGAATTTAATATCCCCCTTAATGCAAGGAGTAGAAAAGATTTAAATGAATCATTATCAACGACAATTATTGCTAATGTCTTTAAGTTTATTTATTTATTAAACAAAAATAATCAAACGCTTGAAGACGAAGATAAAATAAGGCATTTATTTATTTCAATTGCTAGATCTAATTTATTTGAACTTGATGATTCAAAAATTTATGAATTAATTACAAATAAAACGTACAAAGATAGTGACATTTATAAGTTCTTTTTAGACCTAGCAAAAAAATACAAAGGTGAACCTTTATCAACTATTTATTTATCTATTTTTAAAGACTTAAATTATGTATCTAAAGCTTATAAATTACCTGATGTAATCGATATTTTTGACGATGCTGATATTTTATACAATAAAATAAAAACTATGGATTTATTGGGATATGATTTAAATGATTTAAGTGAATACTTTGATGATCTTGGTGAATTTAAAATTAAAATTGAAGAGCCTACATTTAGCGAAGTTACAGATGCTGTTGAAATTACTACCGTACATAAATCTAAAGGATTAGAATATCCTGTTGTTTATATGCCTGACCTTAGAGGCTTTGCTGATAGTGAAAAAAAGCAGAATGATTATTCTAGCGGATATTTTATAAAAGATAATTATTTCTTTTTACCTTTATTAAGTGATCCAGTAAATGTTTTTAGCACGACAAAAAAATCTAAATTATTCTCGTATGCACTCGTTAATGAAGATAGTTTAATAGAAGATAAAGCTGAAAGACTACGTTTGTTCTATGTCGCTTTAACAAGAGCGAAAGAAAATTTAATTTTTGTGTATAATGAAAAAGCACCAATTTCTTACAATGAAAAACTTAATGAAGTTGAATCTATAATAAAAGATAATTTAATCGAAAATAGAGTAAGTTTCAAAGATGAAGAAGTAAAATCAATGGCTATAAAAAGAATTAAAGCTGTAGATTCAATTAACTTTGGCAAAGATTTTGAAAGTTTTTTAATGTCTTTGCACTTTGCGCTACCGATTTCAGAATATTATGATGTCGAATTAAACGATTTAGAAAAAACGATTAAAGACAAAAACATTGAACT
>CAUWDL010000144.1:0-1801 GCA_963557285.1 uncultured Bacilli bacterium
CCACATACATTACTAGTTAATGGCGCTCTATAAAACTTAATACCTTTGGCTTTATACATCTCTTCAATCTTAAGTTTCATAGGAGTTTTCAATGCTTCAGGACAAAAATATTCTAGGAACTTTGAAGCATATTGATCCATCTTATCTTTCTTAATAACGTGAACTAAATTATATGTTAAGTTCTCTTCAAATGGTTTTCTATTTACCTTCTCTAGTTTGCTCTTTGAAAACTCGAATCCCGCTTCAAAGCTTCCTTTCATATGAGTTTTAAAGATCTTACTATCTAATTTCTTATATTGTACTTCTGGCGATTGTGCTATTATAGCGTTAATTTCAACAGTGAAATATACATCAAATTCAACATTATTTAATTCTGATTTTGTAAACTCATAATGAACGATATCAGTATTTAAACACTTAAATCCATAAACATCTTTATTAAGTTCTAAGAGTTTCTTACCCTTTTTATTAAGAAAAGATTCTAAATATTCGTCTATCTTTTCTTTATAATGAATTTGTAAATAATGAATAAACGAATTGTATTGTTCCAATTAACACGCCTCCAAACTAAACTCTTAAAGCATCATTATTATAGTTAATAAAAACCTCACCAACAACTTTAGAAACTTTGAGAAAATTATGGCTATCAGTAAGATTTATTGTATCTATATAATAACATTTTTATAAATGGGAAGGGTATATTTTAAAGAAAAAAGCAGCCTAACTCGTAATTGAGCTACGTTGCATTTGGAAGTTTATATATTATTAAATGGTTACTTGTTATCCCTTCATCAGCGTTTATTTTTAACAAAGTGAAGATAAAGATCTCATTACTAAATCAAGATCTTTATTTTCTAGTTCTCTTATGATATGTAAATAAGTTTTTCTGTAGTATTCATACTTGAGTGTCCTAATCTTTTAGCTACACTAGTAATAGTAGCTCCACCAAATAATAAAAGTGAAGCATGTGTATGCCTCAAACCATGAACAGTTATTTCAGGTATACCTGCATTTTTACAATGTCTACTAAGTATATTATTAATTATCGAATTATAAATCTTCTCTTTAATAAAACTAGGTTTATCTGATGGTAAATCTTTACATAACATAGAAAATTGAGATACTATCATCCAATCTATTTGAATCTTGCGTATAGAAGACTTGTTTTTTGAAAGTTGAAAACCACCACCATCTTTATAATTCCATGTTTTATTTATAGTAAGTGTTTGATGAGCAAAATCAAAATCTGCTGGTATTAATGCTATTGCCTCAGAAAACCTCATACCAGTTTTAGCTATTAATAATATCAACCAATCATAATTTAATTTTTTATCTAAATCCAGTTGTTTTTAATAAGGTATGTAACTCAAATTGATTCAAGTATTTAATTTTCTTCTCAACAGGTTGTTTACCTTTAATTATAACTTTTCTAGTAGGATCTTTTTCAATTAATCATTCATCAACAGCGTCAAGAATAGCAGATTTAAGATGGTGATGAAAATCCATCGTAGATTGTCTTTCATGTAATTCAGCATAATCATTTAATAATTTTTGGTATGTCATTCTATTTAAGTCACAAACTTTTAAATTAGGTACTAATTTCTTTAACCATTAACTTGTTAATTCATACTTTCGTAAAGTAACTTTTCTTACTGCATTTTATTTATAAATTTTAATCCAATTATCAAAATAAGTGACAAATAATAATTTATGTGTTTTATTAAACATTTTTTTCTCTTTTTTTAGTTACGCTGATGAAGGGTGATTAGAGTATCTAAATTTCTAAAAAACTCACCAATTT
>CAUWDL010000145.1:0-1733 GCA_963557285.1 uncultured Bacilli bacterium
AGCACTAACTGTTGCTGTTTCTTTATCGCTTGTTTCAAAAGTGACCGTTCCATCAAAGTTTTCAGTTTTAACCTCTAATTTCTTTGTAGAACCCTTCATCATGTTAAATGTCTTATCACCAAGAATCCTAATTGTTGTTTCAGTTGTTGCTTTTGCTGTAACAGTAACTTCAACTGTAGTTTCAACATCTCCTGCCTTAATAACAATTGTTGTTGTACCAGCTTTAATTCCTGTAATTGTTCCTGTTGAATCAACTTTTGCAATTGTATCGTTTTTAGATGAGAATGTTGTTGTTCCATCAAAGTTTTCAACATTTACATTCAATTTAATAGTTGAGCCAGCTTCAACTGTAACCTTGTTTCCTTCAGTAACAGAAATTGATGGTTGAGGTTCTTCTCCACATGAAGCTAATGCTCCGCCCATTAATAATACGCATGATAATACAAATAATGCAGTTTTTCTTTTTTTCATAACTTCCCCTTTCGAAATTATTGGAATTTTTGTAATTCTATTTTATCACAATGATTTTAACTGATTTAAAAAATTAGTTATATTTGCAATTTAAAAGCTAATTATTTGCAATTTGCTTACAATTATTAATATAGATATTAAGAAGTTATTAAAATTAATTAAGTTGGTTGCTTTTTATTCATTCTATTTATTTTTAATTAAATTAGTCCTGCTAATGATCTCATTACTAAATCCACATCTTTGTTTTCTAATTCTTGTATTATATGTAAATACACTTTTTGGGTTGTCGTCATTGTAGAGTGTCCTAGTCTTTTAGCGACACTTGCAACAGATACGCCTGCAAATAATAATATAGATGCATGTGTATGTCTTAATCCATGGATAGTAATTACAGGAATATTTGCTTCTTTACATTTTCTTTTTAAGAATTCATTTGCTGTTGAATTATATATTTTATCTTTAATAAAAATAGGTTTATCATGATCAAGATTTTTAACTAATCCAGAAAATTGCGAAACTACCATCCAATCAATTTGTATTTTTCTAATAGATGATTTGTTTTTTGTTGGTTGAAATGTTCCACTATCTTTATAATCCCATGTTTTATTAACACTTAATGTTTGATGTGCAAAATCAAAATCATCTGGAGTAATTGCTATAGCTTCTGAAAATCTCATACCTGTTTTTGCAATTAATAAAATTAGCCAGTCCATAGTTACAGCATCATTAAGTTCTAATTGTTTAAGCAACGAATGTAACTCGAATTGATTTAAATATTTGGGTTTCTTCACTCTTGGAGCTTTACCTTTTATAATCACTTTTCTTGTAGGATCTTTTTCTATATAGCCTTCATCTACAGCATCAATAATCGCTGACTTAATTTGATGATGGAAATCCATTGTAGTTTGTCTTTCATGAGTCTTTCCATATTCATTTAATAATTTTTGATATTCCGTTCTATCAATATCTATTAATTTTAACTTTGGAACAAGTTTTTTAATCCGCATGAGTGATAACTTATACTTTTGCATTGTCACTTTTCTTACTGCACCTTCTTTATATACTTTAATCCACTCTTCATAATAATCTACAAAGAGCATTTTACTTTTATTATTTTTCATAGTTTATCCCTTTCTATATATGAATAAAAAGCAACTCATAAAAAATAACAATTTTATTTTCTTATCTAAAGTTCTCAAAAATTTAATTACGCTGATGAAGGGTGATTAGAGTATCTAAATTTCTAAAAAACTCACCAATTT
>CAUWDL010000146.1:0-1713 GCA_963557285.1 uncultured Bacilli bacterium
AATTTTAAAAAGTTTGAATATGGAGAAAGTGATTATTTGATATTACAAGATTTAGATTCTAATTTTATTCGTTCATTAAATAACTTGAATGATGAAATAAAAAAATATGAAATTGAATTTTCTAATAATAAATTTAAATTTTTTGATAGTTTTGGGAAGGATAGTTTTAAATTTTTAGACACGTTTAAGCATATGAATGATGGCTATAGAATAGTTATAAAAAAAGAGGAAAATAACAATTTTAATATAAATTTGTTTTGTATAAACCCATCACACTATTTACTTAATAGATGTCATTGCTTTGAAGGGGTAACTTTCTTTAGTGCTACACTAAATCCGATTGATTATTATAAAAATGTATTGTTAGGCTATAGTTTAAAAGCTGAAGAATTGATTTTACCTAGTCCATATGATGAAAATAATCTAAAAGTGATAATTAATAATAACATTTCAATAAAATACAAAGATAGAAAGAAAACTATTGATGATGTTATAAGTCAAATAATGACATTTGTTGATTATCGAATTGGTAATTATATGATTTTTGCTCCAAGCTATGAGTACTTAGAATTACTTAGAAGTAGATTGCATAGTGACGATAGATTCTTTTTTCAAAAAGTGAAAATGACAATAGAAGAACAGCAAAAGTTTTTAGATAAGTTTGAAGAAGATCCACTTTCAACAAAAATTGGCGTATGCGTTCTTGGTGGAAGTTTTAATGAAGGCATTGATTTAGTTGGGGATAGGCTTATTGGCGCTGTTGTAATTGGCGTTGGAATTCCTAAAGTTTGTACCGAAAATGAGTTAATAAGCAAATATTATACTGAGGCAGGGTTAAATGGGTATGATTATTCTTATACTAATCCTGGAATTAATAAAATTTTGCAGGCTGTAGGTAGAGTTATTAGAACTGAAACTGATAAAGGAGCTGTTTTATTAATCGATAGCAGATATAAATACAAACAATATAGAGAGATTTGCAATAAGACGTGGCAAAATATCGAATATGCTTTTACTGCTGATGAAATTAAAAACGTCTTAGAAAGGTTTTATTCTAATTTTTAATAATATTATTTAATTAAACATTAGAATTAATGATATACTTTTTAAAGTTATGAGATACGATCAATCAAAAATTAGAAATTTCTGTGTTATTGCTCATATTGACCATGGGAAATCAACACTATGTGATAGAATACTTGAATTAACAAATACCGTTGAAAAGCGCGAAATGAAATCACAGTTGCTTGATTCTCTTGAATTAGAAAGAGAAAGAGGTATTACAATCAAACTGAATGCTGTTACTGTTAATTATCACGCAGATAATGGCGAAGATTATTTATTTAATCTTATCGATACTCCTGGGCATGTAGATTTTACTTATGAGGTAAGTAGATCATTAGCTGCGTGCGAAGGTGCTATTTTAGTTGTTGACGCAACACAAGGTGTAGAAGCTCAAACATTAGCTAATGTTTATTTAGCTGTTGATAATGATCTTTTTATAATTCCAGTAATAAATAAAATAGATTTACCTAGTGCATCGATTGAGCTATGCAAGGATGAAATTACTAGTAAAATAGGACTGAATGGAGATGAAGCTGTCTTAGTTAGCGCAAAAACCGGAAAGAACATCAAAGAAATACTTGAAAGAGTTGTTACTGATATTCCTGCACCTTCTGGGGATAATGATGCTCCTTTAAAAGCTCTTATTTT
>CAUWDL010000147.1:0-1675 GCA_963557285.1 uncultured Bacilli bacterium
AACAAAAGTTAAAATTTTTATTATTTTTTTATAAATATTTCGTCTATCAACCTCTAAGAAGTAAAATAGCAAAAATATTAAACTATAATATAAAACTAATATATATTGAGAGCGAAACGGAAACGATAATGTAAAATATTTAAATTCACAATTTAATATTAAATTATAATATTTCACTAATATTAAATTGATCAAACCAGAAGCATTAAAAGTGCAAAAAATAAGCATAAAAATGAAAAAAATCGCATTTAATCGCATAAACATGGGCATTGTTATGCAAGTTAATACGTTAAACGAATTTGAAAATGTTGCACTAATTGGAATAGTCATTAAAATAATAAAGAACTTTTTAAACAATAAAGTGGGAATTAAAGTTTTCTTTTTAAATAATAAGTTTGCAAAGAAAAAACCATACGAAAGTAAAACACTTATTCTTATTCCAATATTAAATGCGGTATATTTATTAGAAACAAATAAAATACAAAAAGATGCGCTTTTCATCGTTAGTTCATCAAGTTTATTTTTTTTAAGTGTACAAATAAGCTTTAAACTCCTATATAAAAATAATCTAACAATCGAAAGTGAGTTTAAATTAAACAAAAATAGTGGAACCGTAAATAAAAAAGAGAGCAATTCTTTTTTATCATTTTTAATTTTCCTAAATACAATATTATAAAACAAAGAATAATACGAATTTATAAATATCCCTGATGTACAAAGTAGATTTAAACCATTAATAGGCTTTAATTTATTAGTTAGAATGTCGCCATATAACACATCACCAAACAAAATAGCATTTGCTATATAACGACTTTTTTCATATTTAAATTTTGATAAAAAATATATTTTATATTGTGCAACATTTATAGGAAAATTAAAAATTGTTGAATATTCATTCGATACACTTTCTCTATAAATACCTGCATTATTAAAATAATATGTAAAATTAAATCCTTGTTCTATCGGTTTTATATAATTATCTATTTTTCTAAAATTTGAATTAATTCGTATGATATCAAATAAATCTAAATTATTATCTGTAGTATTAAATTTTATACATTCGATGCCATCCGTTAGTATAACATATGAATTTGTTTTCTTAATTATGATACCTACATAATTTCCTTGATTTTGAAAAGTCTGGATATGAATTAAATTCATGCATGAAAAAACGACAACAATTATGATAAGCAAAGTTATAAACTTTCTATCATTTTGAAATTTCAAGATAACTATTATTAAACATATTATAGCAAGAACAAAACCAATAAAAAATGAATTTTGGTTAAAAAAACATGAGGATGAAACTATTGCTAAAACTATTAAAAATAATTTCATCCTTGTTTTACCTATTCATGTAAGTAAATATAGTCTTTTACTTTAGAAAAAGTAGCATTTCCAATGCCATTAACGTCCATGATACTTTCTAACGTATAAAATACACCATTATCAGCTCTATATTTTAATAATTGTGTTGTTACAGCATCGCCAAAACCATCTACAGTCATTAATGTTTCCTTATCAGCTTCATTGATATTAACTTTTTTTAATGGTGTGTCGCCGCAGACATCTTTTAAATCATATTTTGGTGCAATGTAATATTCTTGGTTTTTTTTAATAGGAGTATCTATATAATAGCATCTTTCATCAGCATTATTATTTGTTCCACCTGCTT
>CAUWDL010000148.1:0-1641 GCA_963557285.1 uncultured Bacilli bacterium
AAAAAGAAGCTAACAAAATAATTGAAAAAGCTAACGCTGAAGCTAGCAGAAGCAGTCAGGAAATTATTGATTTAGCGCATAAAGAAATTGTTGATATGAGAGAAAAAGCTCATAAAGAAATTTCTAATGCAAAAAATGAGGCTATGAAGGAACTTCATGATGAAATTGTTGATGTTGCTATTGACGCATCAAGCAAAGTATTATCCCGTGAAGTAACTAAAAAAGATAATTCAAAAATTGTTGATGACTTTATTAAAGACCTCGATAAGAATGAGAACAAGTAACTATGAAAGAAGAATTAGTCTTTAATCGTTATGCTATTGCGCTACTTCAGCTAGCGGTTGAGGAGAATGATGTTACAACATATAGAAAAGAAGTAAAATGCATAAGGATAATTTTAAAAGATAATCCTGATTTTATGTTACTTTTAAATAATGTTAATTTGACATTAGAAGAAAAGTTTAAGATTGTAGATAAAATATTTTCTAGCACACTTGAAAACATAAGAATTTTTATAAAAATTATTATAAGGAACGGTAGAAGTTTTTACTTATATGATATTTTTAAAGAAACACTGTTTAGATTTGATGATTATCTAAATATTGATGAAGGCGTAATTTATTGCACAAAAGATATGCTAGACGAAGATATAAATAAAGCGATTGAAGCAATTGAAAAAAAGACTGGCAAACATTTAGAACTAACCAAAATTATTGATAATACAATATTAGGCGGATTTAAAATTAAAATTAAAGATAATCTATATGATGCAAGCTTAAAGACCAAGCTTAATTCTTTGAAAGAACAAATTAAATAAAGGAGGTTCATCATGGAAATTAAACCTAATGAAATTAGTGCATTAATTAAAGAACAAATTAAAAACTTTAAAAATAGTACTGAATATACTACTGACATCGGAACTGTTATAACTGTTGGTGATGGTATTGCAGAAATTTTTGGATTAAGAAAAGCTATTCTTGGTGAACTTTTAGAATTTTCTTCAAATAGTTATGGAATGGTTATGAATCTCGAAGAAGACAGTGTAAGCGCTGTTTTACTTAGCAATAATAATGATATAAAGAAGGCGAAAAAGTAAAACGCACTGGAAAGGTAGTGGAGGTTCCGGTCGGAGATTGCCTTTTAGGTAGAGTCGTAGATTCTTTAGGCCGTCCTATTGATGGTGAAGGTGATTTAAATTTTACCGAAACTCGACCAATTGAATTTGACGCACCATCTATTATGAGCAGAGAAAGTGTTAATTCACCAATCGAAACTGGAATTAAGTGTATTGACAGTGTCATACCTATCGGCAAAGGACAAAGAGAATTAATTATTGGCGATAGACAAACAGGAAAGACAGCTATTGCAGTTGATACAATTTTAAATCAAAAAGGAAAAAATGTTATTTGCATATATGTTGCTATTGGGCAAAAAAATAGCTCAGTAGCTTCTATTGTTGATAAATTAAAAAAAGCTGGTGCTATGGATTATTCCTTAGTTGTTAATGCTTCAGCAAGTGAAATTGCTCCATTACTTTACATTGCTCCGTATTCAGGTATGGCTATGGCAGAACATTGGATGTATAATGGCAAAGATGTTCTAATTGTATTTGATGATTTAAGTAAACACGCTGTTAGTTAT
>CAUWDL010000149.1:0-1639 GCA_963557285.1 uncultured Bacilli bacterium
TACTTTATTTAGCACATAATACAAACTTTTAATGATATTTTAACAATAATAAAATATCAAAATGAATACGGATTAAAATTAATTCTCAATTCAATTTCTTGCTTACTGCAATAAATTGTAGTTAACATTTTTATTGTTTCTTTTATTGTAGACAATTTCTTATATTTAATAAAGATTTGTGTTACGTATTTGTTATTTATATATCGAATTAAAGAAGGTCCTAATATAATTGTTGACTCCATATTATTTGATTTAAGAAATTTATAAATACTCTTTGACATTGTTTGAACATAGTCTCTTTTTTTACTTTTTATATCAAGTGCGCAAATACTTACAAATGGAGGATTATTAAGAGCTTTTCTATTTATCAATTCCTTATTATAAAATTCATCATAATCTTGTTTGGCTGCATATAAAATCGCATAGTCATTAATTTTTGAAGTTTGAATGATAGCATTTCCCTTTATATCTTTTCTACCAGCACGCCCTATAACTTGAGTTAATAAATTAAAAGTTATCTCTCTACTTCGATAATTCGGATAATTTAATAATGAATCAGCATTTAAAATACCGACAAATCCAACATTTTTAAAATCATGTCCTTTAGCGACTAATTGAGTACCTATAAGGACATTAATTGAGTCTGAATTAAATTGTGATAAAATACGTTCAATTTGCGTTCCTGTAGATGCTCGATCACTGTCTAATACAAGATAAGGTACATTAAAAATATTTTTAAACTCTTCTTCTACTTTTTCGATGCCAAATGAGCCGAAACTAAAAAAGGAAGAATTACAATCAGGACATTTCAAAGGCTTTTTAATTTTATAATCACAATGATGGCAAAATAAAATATTATCATTTTTATGATAATGTAGAGGCAATCCGCATTTCGGACATTTAAATGTATATCCACATTCTCTACATGTTAAATAGTTTGAATAACCTCTAGAATTTATAAAAAGAATTACTTTTTGTTTTTTAAATAAAGCTAAGTTAATTTTTTCAATCATAGGATAAGAAAAAATTTTATTTTTTAACGAAAACATTTTATAATCAGTTTTATCTACGATACTAACGTTAGGTAGCGATGCATTGTTATATCGTTTATTTAAACACAGCAATTTGATTTGTCCAGCATTAGCCTTTGCCATCATTTCAATTGATGGTGTAGCGGTGCCAAAAATAACTTTAGCTCCAACATTTTTAGCTCTAATTAAAGCTACTTCTTTTGCGTTATAAAGTAAAAATTGATCATCTTGTTTATACGATTCATCATTTTCTTCATCGATTATTATTAAACCTAATTTTTTAATAGGAGCAAAAATAGCGCTACGCGTTCCTATAACAATTTTTGCGTTGCCGTTATTAATTTTGCGATATTCATCATATTTTTGAGCGCTTGTTAAAGAAGAGTGTAAAACAGCAACACCGTTTTTAAAGTAACCAAGTATTCTAGAAATCATCAACGGTGTTAAAGCAATTTCAGGAACCAGCAAAATAGTCGTTTTTTCCATTGATAGATAATGTTCAATTAATTTTATATAAACTTCTGTTTTTCCACTGCCAGTAACACCTTTAATTAAAAAAGTATTTTCTTTATAATTAATAGCTTAATCAAAAACAAATTGTTTTTGGT
>CAUWDL010000150.1:0-1605 GCA_963557285.1 uncultured Bacilli bacterium
CCAGTTTTAAGAACATTAAGTAAACCTGTAATGAATTTAGACAAGATATGTGCATCATCATCTGTTAGCCCTAATGTGTGGTCTGATAAAGTACCATCACGAGCAATGACTATTCAAGAAATTCAAAAATTTATTGATGCATTCGCTAAAACAAGTAAATTGTTAAAAGATGCTGGTGTTGATGGAGTCGAGATTCACGCTGTTCATGAAGGATATTTACTTGATCAATTTACATTACCTTATGTTAATAAAAGAAACGATGAATATGGCGGATCATTTGAAAATAGATATCGTTTTCCAGTAGAAATCGTTAAAGCTATTAAGAATGTTTGCGGTAAAGATTTCCCAGTTTCATTGCGTTTTTCAGTCGAAAGCAAAACAAAAGGCTTTAGAAAAGGTGCTTTACCAGGAGAAGAATATAAAGAAGTTGGTAGAGATTTAGAAGAAGCAAGAAAAGCAGCAAAATTACTAGCTGATGCTGGCTACGATATGCTTAATTGTGATAATGGAACATATGATGCTTGGTATTGGGCTCATCCACCAATTTATATGCCTGAAAACTGCAATTTATCTGAAGTAGAAAGCATAAAAAATTATGTAAACATACCAGTTGTTTGTGCTGGACGTATGGATCCATTTGTAGGTGCTAAAGCAATACAAGAAGGCAAGTTAGATGCTGTTGGTTTTGCTAGACAATTTTTAGCAGATGGTGAATGGGTTACAAAATTGATGGAAGGAAGAACAGATGAAATCAGACCATGTATATGTTGTCACAATGGCTGTTTTAACCTCGCTCGTTATAAAGGAACATCTAACGACCAAGATCTAAACGATACTTTGCACATGGCTAGATGCGCAATTAACGCTGAAACAATGCAAACTAATAAGCATTACATTAAGAAAACATCGAAACCAAAGAAAATTGCAATTATTGGCGGTGGAATCGGCGGAATGGAAGCTGCAAGAGTACTAGCTTTAAGAGGACATAAGCCTGTAATTTATGAAAAAAGCGATCATCTAGGAGGCGTATTTGTTCCTGCATCTAGTGCTTCATTTAAAGGCGAACTTAGAGACTTATTAGCCTGGTATAAACTTCAAATGAAAGATTTAGGCGTTGAAATTCATCTCAATACAGAAATTAAGGATGTCGATAAACTTGATGCTGAAGAGTTAATTATAGCAACCGGTTCAAAAGCAAGACGAATTAATGTTAAAGGCATTGATAAAACAATTGAGGCTGTTGACTATTTATCGGGTCATGTTGTCGGCGATAAAGTCGCTGTTATTGGTGGTGGATTAACTGGATGTGAAGTAGCTTACGAACTCTATTTAAGCGGCAAGAGTCCTATTATCATTGAAATGCAAGATGATTTAATTAAGCAAAAAGGTGTTTGTATGGCTAATAGTCAATATCTTAGAGATTTCTTTGCTTGGAAAAAGATACCAGTTTATTTAAATACTAAATTGCAAGAAGTGAGAGATGGTGAAATCGTTTGTAAGCAAAATAATGACGTTATTAATATAAAGTGTGATTCAGTAATTATGTCTGCAGGATATGTCTCTACACCATTAGTTAACGAATCAAGTCACATTCATTTGGTTGGT
>CAUWDL010000151.1:0-1570 GCA_963557285.1 uncultured Bacilli bacterium
ACTTAAAATACTGTTGTTATCCGCCATTGAGAACTTAATATATTGTTCAAATAAATTAGCGGTATTTGTCTTAATTTTTTTAATTGTCATAAATCTTACCTCCTAAAAGGAAGATTTATGAATATGCAAAAATCTTCCTTTATTTAATTCTATTTTCCTTTACACACAACGGATGACTTAGCATACTTTACCTCCAAAAAAAGCTCACCATTAGTATGTGAGCTATAGTTTCTATCATAATTAACGTACAGAATTTAACTTTATTGGGCGATGTAATTACATTATTTTTTGCCTTGTTTCGACAAAAACTTTTCAAACCGATCTTAGAAGTCTCCTTCTTTCGACGGCAGTAATCCGTATCCCAATAGTAGCCTCATCTACCAATTGAACATTTTTATTTTAACTATTTTTATATTTGATTGTAAATAAAAATACAAAAAATATTTTATTTTGAAAAAAATGAAAAAAATCGTTTTTCGATGATTTGTGTAAGTGAAAGGAGATGAGATGATTAAACACTGTAACAATGATAAAATTGATTAAAACAATAGTAGCTTTGTCTTCGATATTAGGTGTCACTATTTTTAGTAGTAAAAATCAAGATTTAAATCCGTTTTATGAACAAGATAAAATGGATAAACAATTCATTGATAATTATTTGTTTAATAGAGATTCAAACGACAGCAAAGATGATTTAACTAGTATTTATGTTTATAAGAAGTTTGGACATATCAATGATTTCGATATCAGTATCAATTTGATAGATCCTGATAATCTAATTTTAAGAAAAAGCATTTCTTTTACTAAAGTTGGTTCAAATAAATTTCACTATCAAGTTCTTTTTAAAACAGATAGAGATGAAACGATAGTTATAAAAGAAGGGAAAGACTATTTTAATTCTGGGCTCGAAAATGAAAAAATAATCCCAGCTGATCTTAAATTTGATTTTTCATTGGTAGATACGTATGGAGAAGTAATTATTAGTTGTCGGGATGATAATAATGCATTAAATAGAAGTACTTTGTCTTTTAAGCTAACAAAGCCACAAGATGTAATTGCAATCTCAGATGAATATAACACATATTGTGGAGCTTCTTTGTATAATAACAAATTTAAAATTAAAAGGCATTCATTAGAAATCTATAACTTGCAGCCATCTATGAATGAAAAATATTACTTTTATTTACCTGTTTCTAGAATATATGCGCGACAAGTTGGCTATAGATTTATTAGTTGCAAAAATGCGTATTTATACTTGAAAGATGATTATGGCTACTTTGAAAAAATTCTACCTGAAAAAGATAAAAAATTTCCGAATTATAGAAAAATTATGTACGCCTCTACAGTATTTAATGAAAGAAATTATTTAACTGAATTTTATCTTCCACAATTAGGGTATGTTGATAGAGTTACTCATATGATGAGTAAAAATGAAAAAGATTTTCAATATGGAGTTCAAACAAATACATTATATTTTCCTAAGAATAAATATAATTATTATAAAGAAATAGATGCTATTTTTTACATAGAAAACATCTTTTTTGATAATATTAATTTAACTTTTAACTTT
>CAUWDL010000152.1:0-1540 GCA_963557285.1 uncultured Bacilli bacterium
GAATATTTTAAATATTTGAATAAGAATAAAATTTCAGTCATGATTACGTGTCCTTATTCAGAAAAATTTTATAACGAACACAAGAAAGAATTTCCTCGTATTCGAATTGTTAAACAAGATACACCTATAGATTAGTTCTATAGGTTTTTTATTATATTTAAGGTATCATTTAATTTAGAAATTTTTATAGATGCTAAAATATGCATATATGAATGTATTATTTAAGCCTATTGCGAAAATCGTTGCTAGAAAAATGAAACATGACGATGATAAAGTTAAAAGAAAGCTCCCTAAAATAGATGGTGTTAATAAATATCTTGGTTATAACTATATTAATAATGATAAAAAAGAATATAGAAAATTTAACTTATATAAACCAAGAGTAGAAAATGAAAACTTACCATTAATTATAGACATTCATGGAGGTGGATGGATATATGGGGATAAAGATTTAAATGATGAATATTGCATGTACCTCGCAAGCAAAAATAATAATGTTCTTTCATTTAGTTATCGTTTATTAACGATGACAAATTTAAAAGGGATGATGCAAGATGTTTTTACGTTTATGCATTATGTATTCAAACAAAAAGACAAATTAGGCATTTCCTTTAATGATGTAATGCTTGTCGGGGACAGTGCAGGAGCTCACCTTGCTTTATTGATGTTTGCTATTAATAGTAATAAAAGTTTACAAAATGTATATAATGTAGAACCATTAAATTTTGATATAGATTTTTTAACATTAGAACATCCTGTAACATATATTAATCATATTTTACCTGAGAAGCACAATCTATTTAATAAGCTTGCAAACAAAATAATGAGAGATGCTTTTTATAAGCCACTTGACGAAGATGGAAATATTATTAAGCATTATGCAAATTTAAACGATTTCATTGAATTAGCACATTTTCCTCCAATATTGATTGTGAGCAGTGAACAAGATGAATTGAAAGAATATTATTATCGTCTTGTTAAAGATTTTGATAAAAGTGGGGTAAAATATGAAACAAAGATATATCAAAAAATGAGACATGTCTTTGAAGTATTAGATTATAGTTTGCCTGAAAGTAAAGAATTCAATGATTATTCATTAAAGTGTTTTTATAAAGCAGTTGAAAAGCAAAAGAGGGGAATTTCTTATGAAGAATAAAACAACATCAATAATTGTAGGAGTGTTTAGTACTGTTTGTCTAGTTGGTGCGATTGCTGGATTTACTTATTTAGCTATTGGGCCATCTGATAATACTCCATCATATGAGCATACATTGCCTGATGTAGAAGATCATACGACACCATTCCAAAAGGTGGAACAAAAAGAAGGAACATATTCAAAATTTAATTACTTAGGATTAAATGAAGCAGCTTTTAATGCAGTAACGCCAGCTAATGGTGATGTCAATGTATTAGTTGTTCCTGTTCAATTTAAAGATCGTGATAATTTTACTGATAACGATTTTAATTTAATAGATTCTGCTTTTAATGGTGTATATGCTGGTGATCATAACAACAGTTATCGGGAAAGCTGCAAGAGCTT
>CAUWDL010000153.1:0-1531 GCA_963557285.1 uncultured Bacilli bacterium
CACATACTTCACATTTTGCCATTTCTAAATTGCACCTCCTAAATTACTTAAATAACAGAATAATTAAAAATTTTAAAAAAAGAGGCACTAATAAGAAAAAAGCGATTATAGAAATAATCACTGCTAGCACACTTCTTTTTGGTGGGATTGTCTTAT
Source organism: uncultured Bacilli bacterium (assembly GCA_963557285.1). GTDB lineage: Bacteria > Bacillota_I > Bacilli_A > RFN20 > CAG-826 > Onthovivens. The sequence continues at coordinate 157 of CAUWDL010000153.1, forward strand.
TTAATTGTGACAAATTATGGATAGAAAACGCTAAAAATGTTACTGGTTCATATACAAATTATTATGAAACTTATTTAAAGCCTGCACTTAATGGCGAGATTTTATTTGATATTGAATACTTCCCTTTATATGTTTTAATTGTTTGTATTATTTCAGCATGTATCAAATACATTAATGCAGGAGTGCTTTTATTTCAAAAATATTACAAGAAAAGTATAGAAAGAAAGGCTAATGTAAGTAAGGAATAGATTATGAATAAAAATAAGAAAAATAAAATTTTAGGTTTAACTATTACAGCTGGTGCAGCCATTACACTATTAGGAATTGTTACGGTTGCTGCAAATATTCAAAGCAATAATTTAGATCTTCTTTTAGGCAGAGGAGAACAGCATGTTGAAACTACTGGAAATCGTGACGCAAATTATATTGATTTTAAATATAACAGTCAAAACGATGCACTTGCAAACGCAAGAAAGATGACTCAATTAACCGCTGAAGAAGGTATGACACTTCTAAAAAATGATGATAATGCTCTCCCTTTAAAAAAAGATTCAGAAAAAGTTACGATTTTAGGCTATTATTCATGGCATAATAACATGAGTGGTGGAGAAGACCCTTATGAAACTAAAGGTGCTATTTCTTTAGGAAAAGGAATTGAAGAAAAATTTAATACAAATCCAAAAGTAAATGCTTTATACCAAGAATTATATGACAATGGCACAAAAATTGACTTTAAAAATCCAGCCGATAGTCTAAAGTCTGCTGAAGATACATTTGAAGAATATTCAACTGCAGTTGTAACTATAAAAAGAAATAGTGGTGAAGGCAACGACCAATCGTTAAATACTGGAAGTGCTGAAAATGGTCGTTCTGGTTTAGTCATTAGCACAGCTGAATTAAAATTGCTCGACTATGCAAGTAAGCATTTTAAGAAAGTTATTGTAGTAATTAACGCTGCTAATGCAATGGAACTTGGATGGTTACAAAATAAAAACTTAGATAATGGAATATATACAGATCCATATAGCAAACAAAAATATGATTTTTCTAGAGTAAAAGGTGCTATCTGGGCAGGATGCTGTGGATCTCAAGGCGGAATTGCTTTAGCTAATATTTTAAGCGGAGAAGTAAATCCAAGTGGTCACTTGGTAGATACATATGTTAAGGATTTAAGAAAAGATCCAACATATCAAAATTTTGGTTCGTATGCTTATGAAAATTCAGATGAATCAAACTCTTATCAAGAACAAACATTCTTTGTTGATTATGAAGAAGGAATCTATGTTGGATATAGATACTACGAAACAGCAGCAAAAGAAGCACAAGATGGGAATTATGAAGGATTTAAATATGAGGATGAAGTTGTCTATCCTTT
>CAUWDL010000154.1:0-1506 GCA_963557285.1 uncultured Bacilli bacterium
TCTTGAGTAACCGTAGAAATGGAACGTCTCAAACTTTCTAGTTTTATATCTTTAATGTTGATTCCGTCGTAAAATATTTCGCCTTTATGAATGTTATAAAATCTATTTATTAGAGAAATAATTGTAGTTTTACCTGCACCAGTTGATCCAACAAAAGCGATTTTTTGACCTGGTTTAGCATAGAAACTAATTCCTTTTAAAATTAATTTATCAGGTGAATATCCGAAATATACATCTTTAAATACTATCTCACCTTTTAATGGCACAATCTTTTTTTCTCCATTTTCTAATGGTATGCACCAAGAATATCTATCTGAATATTGTGACGAGTTCTCGTTAGTTTTTATTAATGTAACCTTACCGAAATCTTCTTCTTCTTTTTCATCAAGATAATCGAATATTCTTTCAGAACCAGCTAAAGCAGTAAGAATAGTATTTAAATGTTGACTGAAGAAGTTAAATGGTTGAACGCTTTGTCTAACGATAACGACATAACTTGTTAGTGCGCCTATTCCTGGAATCCATCCATTTACTAAAAAGACAATTCCGACAATACATGCAACAGCAAATTCTAAATAAGAAAAAGTAACGATGACAGGTACATTTAATTGAGTGTGAAAGAAACTTGATGTGCTTTCTTTTAACCATGCTTTATTTACTTTATCAAAATCTTCAAAACTATCATCTTCATGATTGAAAGCTTTGATTGTTTTAACACCTAAGATGTCTTCTTCAACCTTGGCGTTAATCTTTGAGACTGCATTTTGTTGATTAACGAAGTATTTTCTACATTTTTTTGTATTCCAATAAATGAAAGTACTTATTAATACCATGAATCCTAGAACGATAAATGTTAGATATATGTTTATGCACAATAACATTACAATTGTTCCAATAATATTGCATACACTTAAAATGATATTGGCAAAACTGTCGTTTAATGCGTTGATAAGAGTGTCTACATCGTTAGTAAAATAAGTCATAATTTCACCATGACTGTGCTTATCAAAGTAAGTTAGCGGCAAGTCTTGAGTGTGTCGTGATAAATCTGCTCTTAGGTTATATAAAACATCTTGTGATAATCTAACCATAATTTGAGTATAGCTTAAGTCGCAAATTACACCAGGTATAAATATGCCCAATAAAGTTAATGTGCTATATAAAAGTTCTGTACTATCTTTGCTTTTAATAGCGCCATCTATAATCGTTCCTAATAGATAAGTGCCGTAAATATTCGCAAAAGAAGTGTAAATCACAAGGAAAATGACTAAAATTAGCCGATATTTTTTCTTTCCAAAATATTTTAATAATCTTTTAAAAGTTTTAAAAAAGTTTTTAGGTTTAGAAACTTTATTCATTTTCTTTACCTCCTGAAACTTGTAATTCAAAAATATCTTTATAAATATCGTCAACTTGAAGAAGTTCTTCATGTGTTCCAATGTGTGATATTTTACCGTTATCTAGAACAATAATTTTATCTGCGTCTTGAATTGAAGAAATTTTTTG